>DAOUAG010000143.1:0-4352 GCA_034433815.1 Dehalococcoidia bacterium
ATCTGGCCGATTGGAGTCCCACCTGAGCCGTGCTCCAAGGGCCCACCCACGCGGGTTAGATTCGAATTCGAGACCCAGTTTGGATTGCTATTCGCCGAATTCACCTGGAACGGCGACGACATTACGGCCGACGTCCCAGTGCCACAGCTTGCGACCTCTACTCCGGCAGCAACCCAGCCGGTACAGCTGCCCAGCGCCGGTGGCCCGCCGCCCCACGGGGCCTCGCACGTAGAGTGGCTACTCGTCGTCGTGTTCGCTACTGTCGCGATTACTTGCGTCGGCCTCCCGGCGACCCTAGACAGAAGGAGATAGGGTCACGCGCATTCGGCGCTACCCCGTGACTCTTGCCGGCGCGTAAGCCGTGGGCTGCGTGCCGGCGCTTCATCGGTTAACCTATGGAAGGATGTCTAGACCGCCAGAACGGCGCCGGCCAGGCCTGCTATGCCTACGCCTGAGGCGTCGTGTCCCGCTTCTTGCCGCCCTCGCCGCGGCGCTGGTTTCATTGCTTGTGGCCTGCTCGGGGGAGGGCGGTCAGCCGGAGCTATCGCTGTCGCCGTCACCCAGTCCCATCGCTGCGAGCCAGCCGCCGCCGCTGCTGCGCTCCCCGACCTCTATGGATCTGCCGATATCGGTGGCCGTCACCATGCCCTTCATGCAGGAGTTCGTGCGCGTCATCGGCGGCGACAACGCCACTGTGTTCGCTCTGGTGCCCGCTGGCGCTGATCCCCACAACTATGCGGCCACGGCTGAGGACATAGCCCGGATGAAGGGCGTGGACTTCTTCTTTGTCAACGGCCTTGGTCTGGACGAAAACCTCCACCAGGTGATCGAGGCCAACCGGGACGAGGACGCCCACGTCGTTCCGTTCGCCCCCAACATCAATTCCCCTCAGGGTGGCGGCCTGACCGCTGAGCAAGCGAAGGACAACGCCCACCTCTGGCTGGACCCCCTCTTGGCTCTGGTCTATCCGGAGATCGTCGCCGATGAGTTCGACATCTACGATGGGGTGCGCAGTGAGTTCTACGACAGCAACTTCAGGGCCTACGCGCAGCAGTTACGCGACCTGGTGCCCGAGATCCAGGCGGAGGTCCAGACCATACCGGCCGAGCGGCGTCTTCTGGTGACCTACCACGACTCCTTCGCCCACTTCGCCCGCCGCTTCGGGTTGAAAGTGGCGGGGTTCTTGGTGCCTGCGCCGGGCATGCTACCCTCGCAGGCGGATATCGACCGCCTGGCTGCCGTGGTCCGGGAGCGGGGAGTGCCAGCCGTCTTCGCCGAGTACGGCTATGATGCGACGGCCATGTCGGCGGTGGCAGCGGCCGCTGGCGTGCCTCTCTGCACCCTCTACAGCGACATTCAGGACGAGGGCACCGGTACGTACGTGGCCATGATGAGGGCCAACGCCGCAGAGATCGTCCGCTGCCTGCGCTAGCGGGCCGGCTACGAAACCTACGGCTCTAGGTCGTTGCCGGTGAAGGCGACGTACACTGACGGACCGCCCCCTCCGGCTCCAGCGCTGAAGGGCGCCGTGGCCGACGAGGCCCCCTTGCCTTCTCCCCAGTCCTTTGCCGATGCCAGGTGCGCTCCCCAAAGCAGGTAGACCGTCTCTTGCCGGGCCACGATAGCCACGTCCACAGTCTTGCCCCGGGTACACTGCCCCGGAGGCGAAGGCGGTTGTGGCGCCGAGGCGAAGGTGCCTCCCCACAGACGAAGGGAGGCGTCGGGCCGGACCTCATCGAAGGTCAGGGCGGGATCATCGGGCAGTGGGATGGCGGCGTCTGGGCGCGCACGGCCCGGGCCTCCGGCTGCCCCTGTGATCTCCTCTAGCGCCGCCTCGGGAACCCCGGCGAGAAAATCGATGGCGTTCGCTCCGCCGGCCGAACAGTCGTAGTACAGGTGGACCGCGTACTGTTGAGAGGGTTTGGCCCCACGGATGATCAACAGGAGGGGCACGGCTTCACCCTCACGGTAACCAAGGCCGGCCGTCCCCGAGGCGTCCCAGGCGCGGTTGGCCTTCGACCAGGCCAGAAGGATCCCGGAAGCGGCAGCCGGTGGCGATGCCGTGGGGGTGGTTGGTGGGGCGGTGGGCGACCCCGCGGGCGACGGGCTTGCCGGAGGGCTCGCAGTGGGCCTCAGCGTCGCCGTGGCTGCTAGGCTGGGGGAGGGCACCTCCGTCGGGCGCATGGTGGCCGCGGGAGAAAGGGTTGGGAACGTCTCGGTGCCGCCTCCCGCCCGGAGGACCACCGTGGCGCCGGCGCCTGCTGCCAGTGCGACGACGGCGGCGGCGAGCAGAGCCAGGAGCCAGCGCCTGGGCAGCCTGGACCGGCGGGGCTGGGGTACAGTGGGCTCTTCCCATACCCAATCAGTGCTGTGGGCACCCCGGCGGCCAACGTATCGTTTCTTCACTGGACAGACTACTGGAAGACGTAAGGTTTACTTGCCGTTAAGGTTGACGCTGCCGCGAGGGCGAATGTTAGCTCGGGGCCTAGCGGCGTCGCCCGCGTGGGCCGTCGGCGATAGCCAACGATGCGGCTGCTGCCAGCGCTAAGATCGCCGCTGCGAGCCACAGCCTCCCCGATCCCGAGCTCTGGCGCCGCCCCTCCTTTGGCCTTCGAGACATCCTTCCGCTGTCCGGCGGCAGGGCAGCCGCCAAGGCGGGCTGCCGGGCGGCCCAGGAGCCAGCAGCCGCCGCGACGATCACTGCCAGGCCCAGCGCTGAGAGCAGGCTGCCCGCCCCAACCGCCAGCGGGAGGCGGCTGGCGCCGCGCGGGAGGGGCGGGCCACCGCCGTCCGGGACCAGGTTCGCAGCCGGCGTAGGTGTCGCTGGCTGGGCTTGGGTGGCCGCGCATCGGAACTCGTCGAAGAATGTGCCCTCGGCGCTTACGAGGCGAGCGTAGTCCGTGGAGTCGCCATCCCGGAAGATCTCATCGTGGGACCACACGAAGGCGCCCTGAGCGTTGGGCCCGCTCTCGATATAAACCGTCTCGCCGGGGGAGAGGGCGCCGATGACCCCGAGGTCAAACGATTGCTGGTCTGGCGGGTCGCTGAGGAGCCGCCAGCCTGTCATGACCTGGGTCTCTTGACTCAGGTTGGTGATAGCTACAACCTCCGGCTGGGAGGCACAGTCTAGGCTCTTGATCTGGGCTCCCGCCGTGCCGGGGTCGGCCTTGGCCACGGTAATGGTAAGCCCGGCGGCCGTCAATGCCATTGTTGCAGTCGCCAGGTAGCGGAGAGCTCGTCGCATCGTTGACCTCCTCCCGGATCCCCATGCGGCTAGGGTGGCCAGGTGTCCGTGGCCATGCGTTCCACCTTGTTTCCGCCGGCGTCTTCGAAGGTGGCCGTGGCCGTCACGGTCAACTCCTTGCCCCGGGGGATCTCTTGGACAACGATCTCGAAGAAGGTCTGGGCCGATGCAGTGCCGATCCCCGACTTCTCAGGTTCCAGGACGTTCCAGGAAGCCCCTTTGTGGTCGGTGGCCGTCACCTTGATGGACGCGACCTTGTAGCCGTCCTTGGCATCGGCGTAGGCATGCCCCTTCACAAGCCCAGTGTCGAGGGTCTCGATTTCGATCCGCACCTGTCCTTCGTCGTAGCTCTCCTGTCGAGACGGGGTCTCGTCGCCGCCGTTTCCGCAGGCGAGGGCCAGGAGGAGGAAGACGGCAAGAGCCGCACCGAGCGCCGCAGGTACTGGCCGAACCCCCTTCATGCGGCAGAGCTTACGGGAAGGCTCGGCTCGTGTCCAGACTGCTGGAGCGTCAATCTAGCGGCTCCACAAAGAGGATGAGCGCCTGCCCGGCGCTGGTTCTGCCTCCGGGGCCGCCCGCATTCGGCGCCGACACCAGGATATCGTGGCGCCCGTCACCGTCGACGTCGGCTGTGACTAAAGGCAGACGCCCGAACACCTCGGACGCCAGTTGGCCGCCGGGCTGGCGGCCGTAATAGACCAGGGCACCCTCTGGCACCCGTAGCTCCTTGGGGAGAGGCCCGCCGCGGATGACGTACAGGTCGCCGGCCTGGGGCGTGTCCTCTCCTGGTCCATCGCCTCCCGGGGCGCCCAGGAGGAGGTCGGCTAAGCCGTCACCGTCCACGTCACCCATGGCGGCGCTGCGGCCCAGCCGGTCTTCCACATCAGCGCCGTAGATGGTGGTGTCGCCTCCGCCCGCCGCGGTGTCGATCTCGGCGCTCGCCAGGAGGGACTTGGCCAGGACTAGCACCGCCTCCCCCGCTAGGTCCACCGTGTTGCCGGGCCCGTCTGCGCTGACAGCGGTCAACAGCAGGTCGTCCCGCCCGTCGCCGTCCACATCGCCCGTGGCCACAACGTGGCCCAACTGATCGCCATCGTCGGTGCCGTAG
>DAOUAG010000144.1:0-1592 GCA_034433815.1 Dehalococcoidia bacterium
CACCTACGCCGACGGAGCCACCGACTCCCACGCCCACGGCGCCGCCGACGCCTACCCCGACGCCTCCGGTGGCGGGAGCTACCGAGACCCCCGCCCCCACGCCATCGCCGACACCGGGCGTGCTGCCGGCGGTCTTCCCGCCCACGGGCGGCGGTAGCGAAGCCGGCTCCGGCTCGGGCTTGGCGGCCCTTCTGGCTGTGGGCGGCATGGCCTTGGCCTTGGGGATTGTGCTGCTATCGTTGGCCTGGCGCAGAAGGGAGACAGAGTGACGGCGGACAGGCTGGAGTAGATAAACCGGTCGCCGATGCGTTATAATCGCTAGACTAGCCCGAGGGGGATAGGAAGAGCAGGAACCGATGGGAGAGGGTGGCCAGCGCCGCCGCTGCCGGGAGAATGGCGGCCGTAACAAGAGAAGAGTGCACCGGGCCTGGGGCAGGAACGCCCCGGGCCTTCGGATTGGAGCGCTCCTCACCCTCGGCGTCTTCGGCCTGCTGATGGCCCCTGCCGGCGCTGCTGCTGTGCGTGTCTTGCCGCCTTCCCACCTGGCCAGCGCTCCCTCAAACGGGAATCAGGGCGAGTGTCAGCTTGACATCGCCCTCGTCTTCGACCACACGGGGAGCATGAGCCAGGACGACAAGCTGGCCACAGCTAAGACGGCCGTCAACGGCTTCATCGACGACCTGGCCGGCGGTGACGGAAGCATCAGCCCGAGTAGGATGGCCATCGTGGGCTTCTGGCGGGGTACCGCCAGCCGGGATACTTACTCCTTCTGGCCTGTACCTCACCCGCTGCTAAGCGATGCCACCTACCTCAAAGGTGTGATCAACAGCTACAGCGCGGACGGCTACACCAATATCGGGCGCGCCCTCATGCTCGGCGAGCGGGAGCTCTACGCCAGCGGCCCCAGCCCGGACATCATGATCCTTCTCTCCGACGGCAGCGCCAACCGCCCGGCGGACGTGACCCAGCTCGGTGAGGAGAACGAGCTCTTCATCGACGCCAACGGCGACGGGGTGATTGCCGCCTACGGCATGGAGGCTTTGGACAGCTATTCCATCGACTACCCGCCGCCGGAGGACGATAACCCGGGACCGCCAGATAGTATCGACTTCAGGATCGAGAACGGCCGTTTGGTCCTCGGCCACCCTCAGGGCCCCGCCGACATCAACGATGTCCTGGACGTCAACGGAGACGGCGTTGTGGACAGCGCCGATGACTTCAACTTCGCCAGCAAGAACTTCCGCATCATCGATGGCGCCCTCTACCTGGACGCCAACGGCGACGGCAGCTTTGCCACCAACGGGACAGATCCTCCTGTCTTCACCTCGGGTCATGGCGACGAGCTGACGGTCCTCAGGACCGGGTTGGTGTGGGACGGCTCGAGCGGGCCCGACTTCAGCGGCGACGGGGCCGATGTGTTCGCCCAGTATGTGGCCACCAGGGCCAAGGCCACCGGCACCACGCTGTACGTCGTGGGGTACGACATAGGCAGCTCCAACGATGTGGCTCTCCTTCAGGCAATGGCCTCACCGGGCAAGTATTTCGGCGGCGGTCCCGGCGATCTCCAACAGATATTTGACGACATCATGGGC
>DAOUAG010000145.1:0-3382 GCA_034433815.1 Dehalococcoidia bacterium
CCTCGGGCAGCCGCTTCGCCGTGGCGAGCTCGGGCAAGGTCAAGCCGAGCCTCGCCTCAGCTTCACCGTCTGTCACAGTGTCACGCCGTGACCGGTGGGTTTCAATGAAAAAAGGATCAGTGCGGCTCGGCCACAAGCCCCGCTCGCGGAGCGCTTCGAGGACGGCATCCTGCGGGCAACCGGCGTGGCAATGCACGAGGGGCCTGCCGTCGGGGGCTACACTGAGCGGAGGCCGAGGTTGATGTCTGCATTCGGACACCAGCCGAGGGGCACGAGGTTGCGCAAGGGCTCAAAGGGCCGCACTAGCGCCGAAGAAGAGGGAGCGAATGTTAGGTACGCAAAGGGTGGCTCTCTACGATCTCACCTTCTATCCGGGTAAGCGAACCAACTCTAGTCTAAGAACTCGAACTGAACGAACTGAACTGCTTTCGCTTGGTCGCCCTTGAAGAATGCCCCGCGCTCATCAATGAAGAACCTTCCCCCACCTCGGATCGCGACTAATTCATCTGCCACCGCGTCGATAATGGGCGAGACGCCACGCACTTCGACCCTCTCAACCTCGCTGGTCCTGCCAAAGGTCACGAACGGCCATACCTCGCCACGAGCATTGGTGCTGAAGACTGCGGGCCAGTCCCATCGCCGCCGTATGACGAGCCTTCCAAACTCGTCAAACTGCTGCCTCGATAGACTACCTACGCGATGCTGGCTTTTGGGCCTAATTGCTTGAACGTCTATCCCCTCTCGCATAACAAACGGAACGCCACCCCAAGAAATATTTCGGCAAGTTTGCAGCGTTTGCTGGGGGCGGTCTCCTCTGCTACAATCGTCTCGGCTGCTGCGGGATGGTGTAACGGTAGCACGGCTGACTCTGGATCAGTTAGTCTAGGTTCGAATCCTAGTCCCGCAGCCAGATTGCGTGGCGCATTCGTCTAGCGGCCCAGGACGCCGCCCTCTCAAGGCGGAGATCGCGGGTTCGAATCCCGCATGCGCCACCAATTTTTCTTTTAGGAGCTTTTTGTTTTAGGGGCGGCCCGTGCCCAATCCTCGCAGGCTTTGCCCACGCACCTGCCCAAGCCGCAGGGAACCACAGGTAACATCCGCACGTCGGGCTCCTCAGCCCCGCGGCATCGCTACGCGAACCAGAGACCAGAGAAGGGCCGTAGACGCTGCCGAGGGCTTCGCTTCAAGATGGAGGCCCGGCCCTTAGGCCGTCTCCCCCTTGGCCCCTTCGCCCCAGATGTCCAGCACCTGGCCTGAGCGAGCCAGGAGCAACGGCCGCCGGCGCCCACGAATAGCGTCGGCGTCCACCACGCACTTCTTGACATCGCCCCGGGAAGGGATCTCGTACATGACGTCCAAGAGGCAGTCCTCCAGGACTGTCCGCAGCCCCCGGGCGCCCGTCTTGTGCCGCAGCGCTTCCTCGGCCGCCGCCTCCAGGGCATCATCCGTGAACACTAGCTCCACGTTGTCCAGGGCGAAGAACTCCTGGAATTGCTTGGTAAGGGCGTTCTTGGGCTCCGTGAGGATCCGCACCAGCGCCGCCTTGTCCAGCGACTGCAAGGCCACCATGACCGGGATGCGACCCACGAACTCTGGTATTAGCCCGTAGGTCAGAAGATCGTCATGGGTGGCCCGCGCCAGGAGCTCATCCGTTGTCTTCATCGGATCCACCTCCTGCACGGAGGGCGATCTGAAGCCTATGCCGCGGGCCCCTTTCCCGATGCGCCGGTCGACGATGGCGTCCAAACCCTGGAAGGCGCCGCCACAGATGAACAGGATGTTGGTGGTGTTGATCTGAATGAAATCCTGGTGCGGGTGCTTGCGCCCGCCCTGGGGAGGCACGTTGGCGACGCACCCCTCGATGATCTTGAGTAGCGCCTGCTGCACACCCTCGCCCGAGACGTCCCGGGTGATGGACGGGTTGTCCCCGCTCTTGCGACCGATCTTGTCTATCTCATCGATGTAGATGATGCCGCGTTCGGCCCTGGCCACATCGAAGTCAGCCGCCTGGATGAGGCGCAAGAGGATGTTCTCCACATCCTCTCCCACGTAGCCGGCCTCGGTCAGAGCCGTGGCGTCGGCTATGGTGAAGGGCACGTCCAAGATCCGGGCCAGCGTCCTGGCCAAGAGGGTCTTACCGGAGCCAGTGGGACCCAGTAGCAGGATGTTACTTTTCTCCAGCTCCACATCCCTGCTGCTGCGGGAGCCGATGCGCTTGTAGTGGTTGTAGACGGCGACCGAAAGGACCTTCTTGGCCTGCTCCTGGCCCACCACGTACTCGCTAAGTTGCTGATAGATGACCTTCGGCGGAGGGATGCGCTGTAGCGGCGCCTTGGTCCGGGACCCGCTGGCCGCTTCCTCCTGTATGATCTCCCGGCAGAGCTCCACGCACTCATCGCAGATGTACACGGCACCAGGCCCGGCGATGAGCCGCCGCACCTGATCCTGGCTCTTGCCGCAGAACGAACAGGTATAGGTTACGCGGCCCGTGGCCCCCTTCGATGGCATGGCTTTACGCTTTCGTCCCCTCGCCGGCGGCCACCTTCTTCACCGGCTGTAGTATCTCGTCGATGATGCCGTACTCCTTGGCCTGCGCAGCGTCCATAAAGAAGTCGCGATCGGTGTCGCGGATGATCCGCTCCAGGTCCTGGCCTGTGTGCTTGGCCAGGATCTCGCGGATGATCTGGTTCTGGCGCAACACCTCCCGCGCATGGATCTCCACGTCCGTCGCCTGGCCACCCACACCGCGGATGACCGCCTGATGTATATGGATGGTGGAATTGGGCAAAGCGTAACGCTTCCCCTTGGTACCGGCGGCCAAGAGCACGGTGCCCATGCTGGCGCACGAGCCCACGCAGATGGTGGCGATGTCGCACCGGGAGAGCTGCATGGTATCGTAGATCGCCAGGCCCGCGCTGACGATGCCCCCCGGCGAGTGAATGTACATGTTGATGTCCTTCTCCGGATCCTCCCGCTCCAGGTAGAGGAGCTGGGCGATGACTAGATTGGCGATCTGGTCATCGATGGGCGTCCCCAGGAAGACGATGCGCTCCTTGAGAAGCAGCGAGAAGATGTCGAAAGCCCTCTCGCCTCTCGGGCTCTGCTCTACCACATACGGGATGATGCCTGCCAGTCTTTCACCTGTTGCGTTGTTTGTGCTCACGATTCCTCCTCTGCGCCCGTCGCCGCGCTAGCTTTCTGGGCGACCTCTTTCTCCTGGCCTGAAGCTGCTCCGGTGCCATCCTGGGAGACGATCTCCACCAGCCGGTCCAGGGCCTTCCTCACATACAGGGTGCGCCCCACCGATGCCCGTCCGCCCCTGGTCGAAAGCATCTTCCGTATCTCCTCGGCTTCCCGCCCGGAAGAACCGGCCAGGCTCTCG
>DAOUAG010000146.1:0-2634 GCA_034433815.1 Dehalococcoidia bacterium
CGGCGAAGACTCCGACGTGAACGATGGCTGCCCTGCCGTCGGCGGCTTCGGCGAGAACGCCCGTTACGGCTCTTGCAGCGGCACTGACGAGGGGAACTGCGTCGCGCGCAGCAGCCCCTCCCAGCCAGGCACCTACAACATCACCATGTTCGCCAACAGCCAGCGGGACTACGATGGCGACGGCATCGAGAACGGCCTCGACGTCTGCTTTGACAAGCCGAACCCTGAGTGGGACCCCCGGGCTCCTAGCGGCCCGGGTACCAACGACGAGGACAATGACGGTCTGCCCAAGGCCTGCGACCCAGACGACTCCAAGACGTCGCCTGGATCCGCCCAGGCCTGCCCGGCGGGCTATGTGGGCCCGGACGAAGACAAGGACTGCTTCTCCAACCGGGCGGACAACTGCCCGCTGGTGAACCAACTCGATGACCCCAATAGCCCTCCTGGCGCCAACAACAAGCCGAAGAACACCGACGGCGATAGCGACGGCATCGGTGACAAGTGCGACCCGCACCCCGATAACCCTGATGGCGACTACGTCTCCATGTGCCTCTCGTACCCGATAAAGATCGGCGCTGGCGAAAGCACCCAGCCGCAGCCGGCGACCAAGGCTGACGGCCCGGCCTGTGTGCTGGCTTCCGGGCAGGAGGGGCCGACCCCAACCCTTCCCCCAGGCGCAACGCCGCGGCCTACAGGCGGCGGTGGTACCGGCGGCGGTGGCATCGGCGGCCCCGGCGGTTCGGGCGTCGGCAGCCTGGCCCCCACCGGCACCAGCGTCTCGCTTCTGGCCATCCTGGCGGCGGCAGTGGGCGCCATCGGTGTGGCAGCTGGCCTCGGGGTCCTGAGCGCACGCCGGGCACGGCGGCGAGACTAGCCGCACACAGGTGGCTTCAGTGAGTAGGTCTGGAGAAAGGAGACAAGAGACGTGAAACTTAGGCCCCTCGCCTTATGGGCCGTGGTTGCCGCCGCGGCAGCCCTCGTCTTCGTCACCGGAGGCAGCGATGCCGCCCGAGCCGGCAATATGAGTACAGATGGGGCGTCGTCTGCGTCGGCGACGTTTACCCCGAAGCTGGAGATCGAGCTGGAGGATCCCACGCCGGGCGCCTACTCCAACCTTCTGACCAGGTTCAGCATTCCGAAGGGGGACGTCCAATTCGCGGGCGCAGTGACCTTCTTCCCCCGTGAGTGGGGCATTGTGAAGGGCGAAGCTGTGCCGGTAGGCGCCCCCGTCGGCAAGGTTACGGCCCAGGCCACCTTGGGTCTAGTGAACGGTGCCTGCGATCAGGACCTGCCGGTCGAGTTCGAGATGTATAACGCTAGCCTCGACCCCGAGGACACCGTCGCTTTCTACGACGACACCGACGGGAACAACACGGACGACTTCGCTGACGATAAGGACAACAACGGCCTCTGGGACGCCATCGATAAGTATCCCGACTTCCTGCCCCGTCTGTTCGACAGAGTGCCCATCCGCCGTAGCGCGGGTGTCACCATCGTGGCCAGCACGCCGGTGCTGCTGCAGTTCCTTATCTTCCCGCCGGGAACCATCGTCAGCAAGAACGTCGATCTGCCCCACGACGAGAGCCTAGGCTATCCGTCCGTCACCGTACTCCAGGCGGTTGGCGATACCGAGGCGACGCCCCAGCCCGGGGCCATCACCGACTTCTGTACGCCTCTCACCTCGCAGGTGGTGACCCTGGGTAAGACGGAGTTCGAGGGCAAGGAGTACCCCCTTCTCATCAACCCGACTGACGGAGACTATACGTTCAACTTCATCTCGGCCGGCCAACGGGATGCAGACGGCGACGGGTTCGAGAACAGCTTCGACACCTGTCCTTATGACAAAAACGTGGGCGACCCTCGCGTAGCTTACGTAGGGGATGCCGATAACGACGGCCTAGACGCCGCCTGCGACCCCAACGACAACCCGGAAACGGGCGGCACCAACTCCGACCAGGATGGCGACGGCTACCTGAACCGCCAGGATAACTGTCCACTGCTGGCCAACGGCGAGCTTGAGACGGGGCCTGACGGCAACCAGCACGACAAGGATCTGGACCAGATAGGCGACGTCTGCGACAGGAACCCAGACAACGCCGACACCGAGGGCAAGCTGATCCTCGAACAGCCGACTGTCAAGATAACCGTGGGCGCTGGGGGCCCCGGGGGCAGTGTCTCGGAAAAGTGCACGCGTGACATCTGTTACCAGCTCGGCAAGGAGGACGAGGGGCCCAGTGATAAGAACGACGGTGGCGGCGGTTCCAGCACCGCCATCATCATCGTGGTGGTAGTGATCGCTGCCATCGTGGTGCTGGCTGGCGGCGCCTTCTTCGCCCTGCGCAGGCGCAGCGGCGCGTAGTTCTCGAGAACGGAGCGACGGTCGAGGGGGGCGCTCGGTGTGGGGCGCCCCCCTTGGTCTTGCTAGCATCAGGCCCGCGGCGCCAGGGCTCGTAACAGCCGCCGGCGCGTCAGGCGCGTCGGGACACCAGCTGCTGGCAGGATCTCGAAGGGTGCCGGCAGGAGAAGCTCCGCGTTGCGGTCGCCTTCCGCCAGTCCCGCCGCCTTCCGGTTAAGCTGCGGGTCCTGGACGGACAGCCGCCGCGCTACAGAGGCGAGCCGCAGCTCGTTCACCCC
>DAOUAG010000147.1:0-8793 GCA_034433815.1 Dehalococcoidia bacterium
CCTGGCCTATCCGCTCCCCGTCATCGTCATCGCCGAGATGCTGGGAGTGCCCCCGGAGGAGCGTGACCGTTTCAAGCGCTGGTCCGATGACGTAGCGGCTACGTTGGGCGGCCCTTTCGCCGGCGCGGAGGCCATCGAACGGGGCGCTACCGCCGTCCAGGAGCTGGCGTCGTATCTACGAGAGGTCATCGCCCAGAGGCGGCGGCAACCCCGGGGCGACCTCATCAGCGGCCTCATTGCGGCCGAGGAGCAGGGGCAAGCCTTGAGCGAAGACGAGATACTCTCCACCAGCATGCTCCTCCTCATCGCCGGCAACGAGACCACCACTAACCTCATCGGCAACGGCGTCCTGGCGCTGCTGCGCCACCCGGAGCAGCTTCAGCGGCTGCGGGACGACCCATCCCTCATCCGCAGCGCAGTGGAGGAGCTCCTGCGCTACGCCGGACCGGTGCAGGGGACGGCGCGGGTGGCCACGGAGGACGTAGAGATCGGCGGACGCCGTGTCGCCGCGGGTCAGGTGGTCTTCGCCCTGCTGGCCGCCGCCAACCGGGATCCCGACCAGTTCTCCGATCCCGACCTGCTGGACATAGGCCGCCAGCCTAACCCCCACGTCGCTTTCGGCGACGGCATCCACTTCTGCCTCGGGGCCCCTTTGGCCAGAGCCGAAGCCCAGGAGGCGATCTCCGGGCTCCTACGGCAGCTTCCCAGTCTGGCCCTGGACGGTGAGCCCGAATGGGGCGGAACCTTCATCATCCGGGGCGTCCGGAGGCTCCCTATCCGGGCCTAACACCGCCTCTAGTAAAGCCAAGCCGCCCGGGCCCATGGTTCCCGGGCGGCGACGGCTTCAAAAAAGCATCACAGGAAAGCCTGCCGGAGCCTTCCTGTGACGAGCCCAAAAGGGAGGGTTTGGGACCAACCAGTAAGACGCGGAACTGCCGCAAACGTTACAACGCCACCCGCCCCGTTCTCCGTGTGTTACCCTGAAAGCATGCACCTGACAGCTCAGCCTGAGCGCCCCCTGCTCAGAGGCTACTTCCACGCGGTGGCCGCATTCGCTGCGGGCCTTGGCCTTGTGGCCCTGGTGCTACGATCTGACTCGGCAGCCGCCTACGTGGGCAGCGCCATCTTTGCCTCCAGCATGATTTTCCTCTACGGAACCAGCGCCACGTACCACATCGTCGCCTGGGGTCAGCGTATGCGCTCTATCCTCCAGCGCCTGGACCACTCCATGATCTTCGTCCTCATCGCGGGCACTTATACCCCCTTCTGCCTGCTGGTATCCAGCCGGGCCTGGGGCCTCAGCCTGTTGGCCATCATTTGGGGCGTTGCAGCGGCCGGAATCGTGATGAAGATGGCTTGGCCGTCGGCCCCCCGCTGGCTGAGCGTGCTGGTCTACGCCTCGGCCGGGTGGACGTCCGCCGTGGCCGGCCCGCAGATCGCCGCCTGGTTAGGCATCGTACCGCTGTCACTCCTGGCCGCAGGCGGCATCCTCTACACGGTGGGCGGCGTTGTATACGCCCTCCGGCGGCCAGACCCCGCGCCCCGAGTCTTCGGCTACCACGAGGTGTTTCACTTGCTGGTCATCGCCGGCAGCGCCCTGCACTACGCCACCGTCGCCCTCTTCCTGCTGCCCGCCTAGCCGACGGCTCTCTTTCCGAACTGGCATAGCTCAAGCAGAACGCACTCCCGGCAGCGCGGCACCTTACGGCAGAGCGCCTTCCCATGGGCCACGATAAGGGCGTGATACTCGTTGAAGAGGTCTGGGTCCGAAGGGAGTGCGTCCATGAACAGGCGTTGCCACGATTCATAGCTATCGTTGGCCGGCCGCAAGCCGATCCTCTGGAAGATGCGGCGCGTGTAGGCGTCGATCACGAAGGAGGGCTTGCCCGCCGCGTACAGCACGATGGAGTCCGCCGTCTCGGGCCCGATGCCGTGGGTCGACAGAAGCAACCTCCGCAGCTCCCCCGCCGGCAGCGCCAGGAGCCGCTCCAGCTCGCCCCCGGCCTGGGCGTACAGCATCTCCACGAAGGCCTTCAACTTGCGCGCCTTGGTGTTAAAGTAGCCGCTGGGACGGATGAGCTCGGCGATCTCCCTCTCGCCCATCTCATGGAGCGCCGCCGGATCCATCGCCCCGGCCGCCTTTAGGTTGGCGATGGCCTTCTCCACATTGCCCCAGGCCGCCGACTGCGTAAGGATGGCGCCCACGGCCACCTCGAAGGGACCATCTCCCGGCCACCAGTGCTGCGGCCCGTAACAGGCCAGCAGCCGCCGGAAGACCTCCTGTAGGAACTCCCCGCGGGTTCCCGGCTCTAACCCCGGTCCTGTCGCGTCACCCACTCCGGCACCCTGGCCTCCGGCACCGAATCGAAGGTCGGCACATAAGGCTTGATGTCCAGCACCGGCGTACCGTCGATGGCATCCAGACCCTTGACCTTGATAACGTTCCCTTTGACTTTGAGCAGGCGCACGGCGGTCACCAGCACAGGGTTGAATCGTATCTGGCTGCGGGTAGCCAGCACCCCCTGGATCGGATTCGCTGGGTCATCCCGGGGATGCAACCGGTGCTTCGAGCCGATGGCCTCCGGGGGAATCCGGTGGGGCCAGAAGAGGACCAAGATATGCGACCAGCCGTCCAAGCCCAGGAGGGCATCGGCCAGCTCCGGCCGGATGACGATCCGCGACACGGTGTCCTTCCACCCATCGGGCGCCGGTTCCTTGACGCCATTACGGACCACGCCGATAGGGCGCAGAGTTACCGGCGGCTGATCTGGCACGGGCTGGGGTTTGGCGGCAAAGAGGCGGCGCAAGCGCTGTAGCATCGCCATCGATTATAGGCGCACCGGCAGAGGCGCTGCTATGCGTATCTCCTCAGGCGAGACGTCGCACCCGTACGCAAGGACGGTCACCCCTGCCGCAGCCGCTGCCCGCAGCGCCGCCGCAAAGGCGGGGTCGGCAGCCCCGTGGGGTCGGAACTCTCGGGCATCGGGCCGCTGCACGATGAAAAGGACTGCTGCCTCTAACCCCTGATCCAACGCCGCCGCGAGCTCCCGCAGGTGTCTCGCGCCCCTGGCCGTCGGCGCATCTGGGAAGAGCGCCACTCCATCCTCCACCAGCGTGACGGACTTCACTTCCAACAGGCAGCGCCTCTTCCCGTCCTCCAGCATGAAATCCACACGGCTCCCGCCGAAGGGCATCTCTGACCGTAGGACAGCGAAACCAGCCAGAGGCTTGATGGAGCCCGAGGCCAGGGCTTCACGGGCGAGGGCGTTGGGCAGGCGGGCATCGGCGCTCACCCAGGTCTCGCCCAGCCGCACTAGGAGCAGATCGAATTTCGTCTTCCGGCCTGGCCCAGACCGCGGAAGGAGGAGCGCGGGCGTCCCCGGCGCCAACAACTCGCGCACCCTACCCGAGTTGGGCAGGTGCGCCACAGTTGGCCCCTCAGCCAGGCTTACTTCCACCGCGAAGCGGTTGAGCCGCCGGATTATCGCTGCGGGCACTAGACCCGGCGGTAGGCGCACGACGTTAGCTCCGCCGAGGCCGCAGCGCGGGCAACAGGGCCATCACCGCCGCTGAGGCCGCGGCCCCGGTGCCAGCGCCTAGAAAGAACGGTGCGCGCGGGCCTACAGCGTCCCAGAGGGCTCCGGCCAGGACACTGGCGAGCAGGATCATGGCCCCCATGGCTCCGGTGTAGATGCCGAGGGCAGTGGCCCTATCAGCAACGGGCACCAGGTCCACCACGAAGGCCCGAGCCACCCCCTCCGTTAAGGCCACCGAGGCTCCGTAGGCCATGAGCAATGGCCACACCCAGACACCCTGTGAGGCCACTGCCAGGCCCAGGTAGACGAGCGCGAACAGCAGAAACCCACCAGCGATGACGTTGCGCCGGCCCACTCGATCCGAAACGACGCCGGCCGGCATGGCCCCCACGGCGTACACGGCGTTGAAGACCACGTAGGCCCCGACCACCGCGGTGTCGGAGAGGCCCAGGTCTTTCGCCCGCAAGATGACGAAGGCATCGCTGGAATTGCCCACGGCGAAGAGGAGGCCAACCGCCAGGAACAGCCAGAACGAGGCTCCCAGCTCCCGCCAGGGGACCCGCTCGTTCGCCCCTGGTAGGCGCGCTGGAGGACGCCGCTCTTGGACCAGCGCGAGTAGGAGGACTCCGGCCGCCGCTGGTACGAAAGCCAGGACGAAGACGGCGCGATAGTTTTCATCTAGCAGGGCCAGAAAACCGAGACCCAGGGCGGGCCCTATGACGGCACCCGCGGTGTCCGCTGCCCGGTGGTAGCCGTAGGCCCGCCCCCTCTGCAGCTCTGGCGTCACATCCGCCACCAGGGCATCGCGCGGGGCGGTTCTCAACCCCTTGCCTGTCCTATCCACGAAGCGCACCACCAGCGCAGCCGGCCAGGCGTTCGCCAGGGCCAGCAGGGGCTTGGCCACGGCCGAGAGGGCATACCCAGCCACCACCAGCGGTTTCCGCGCCCTCCAGCGATCGGACAGCCAGCCGGAGACGGTCTTCCCCACCGAGGCGGTGCTCTCAGCGACCCCCTCGATAAGCCCGACGACCGCCATGGGCGCCCCTAAGACCGACGTCAGGAATAGGGGCACTAGCGGATACACCATCTCGCTGGAGATATCCGTCAGAAAGGAGACGATGCCCAGGAGAAAGACAGGCCGCGTGACGCCCGGAACGGGCGACTCCTCGACCTCAGTCCAACTGGGTTCTGTCTTCACCGGCCGCCCAGGTGCACATTATACGGCCCTGGCGGCGCGAGCGATGAGGCCGGCTTTACGACCGGCTCGCCAGGAAGCGGCTACTCGGCCGTTTCGCCCGGCATGCGCAGGGTCAGGCGCGCGCCGTCAGGCTCCTGGACCACATCCAGGGTGGCGCCCGCCAGTATCTCGGAGACTTCGCTGTCAAGGAACAGGACTGCCCTGTCTCCCTGCATCAGCACCTGGTCCCCGTCCCGTGGTTCGTCCACCTCTAGCCCAAGGTCACCGTAGGGGCTGCGGCCAAGCCTCAGGCCCTTATCTTGCGGGATCTCGTTGGCATCCAGCGTCATAACCAGCGCTTCTAGGGCGGCCTCTGTCACATTCAGCACTTCTGTCCTCCTTCACCTTGCCACCGGCAAGGGCAGCTATCCATGGGCCACTCTCTAACGGTAACAGACGTGTCAAACCGCAAAAATCTAGCTTCTGCGCCCTGGCCCTGGCTCCTTCTCCCTGCTGCCAGCATCGTTTGCTCTCCCGCCCCGCACCACCCCTCTGCCCCCGTTACCGGCCGCCAGCCGTCCTATGCCCTTTTTGGCCCTTTACGCCGGCCACAGTGATTTTTCGTTTTTCTTTCCGGCTCCTGTGCCGGCCAAACGCCCTAACGTCGGCTTCCTGAATGCGTTCATACATGGTAGAATGTTAGTGCTATCACAAAGTAATCCCCCCTATGCCTAAACCGACCGCAAGCGAATACACCGCCGCCGACATCCAGGTCCTGGAAGGGCTGGAGGCCGTCCGCCGCCGGCCCGGCATGTACATCGGCTCCACCGACGAACGCGGACTCCACCACCTCGTTTACGAGATCGTCGACAACTCCATCGACGAGGCCATGGCCGGCTTCTGCGACCGCATCGACGTGGTCATCAAGGAAGACGGCAGCGTGGTGGTCTCCGATAACGGCCGGGGCATCCCCACTGACACCCACCCGCGGACCGGCAAGTCCGCCCTGGAGACGGTGATGACCTATCTCCACGCCGGCGGCAAGTTCAACAGCCAGGCCTACAAGGTGTCCGGCGGCTTGCACGGCGTTGGGGCGGCCGTCGTCAACGCCCTCTCCTCCCACATGTGGGTCGAGGTGCGGCGGGACGGGAAGCTCTACCGCCAAGAGTACGAGCGGGGCAAGGCCCTTGGGCCCGTACATGTCGTCAGCAATGGCGTGACTGGCACCGGCACGACGGTAGGCTTCACGCCGGACCCCGAGATCTTTGCCGATACCCAGTTCGACTTCGCGACCCTGGCGGAGCGCTTCCGCGAGATGGCGTTCCTTACCAAGGGCATCTGGATCTCCTTCACAGACGAGCGTTACGGGAAGTCTGTCAACTTCTACTTCGAAGGCGGCATCAGGTCCTTCGTGCGCCGGCTCAACAAGGACCGTGCGACGCTGCACGAGCCCTTCTACATGGAGCGCACGTCCGGCGGATCGGTGGTGGAGGTCGCCATCCAGTACAATGACGGCTTTAACGAGTCCACCTACGCCTTCGCCAACTGCATCCACACCACCGACGGGGGGACTCACCTGACTGGGTTCCGCGCCGCCCTCACCCGCGTTCTCAACGACTACGCCCGCAAGGCCAAGATACTAAAAGAGAGCGACTCCAATCTCACCGGCGAGGACGTGCGGGAAGGCCTCGTGGCGGTTGTCAGCGTCAAGCTGCCGGAGCCACAGTTCGAGGGCCAGACCAAGACCCGCCTCGGCAACGCCGAGATCAAGAGCGCCGTGGAATCGGCCGTCGCCGACGAGCTGGGGCTATGGCTAGAGGAGCATCCCTCGGACGCGCGGCGGATCATCGAGAAGTGCCTCACCGCGGCCCGGGCCCGCGAAGCCGCCCGCAAGGCGCGGGACCTGGTCATAAAGAAAGGCCTCCTCGACGAATCCGTGCTGCCCGGCAAGCTCGCCGATTGCTCGGAGCGCAATCCGGAGGTGCGGGAGCTATACCTCGTGGAGGGCCAGTCCGCTGGCGGCTCGGCCAAAGAGGGCCGAGACCGGCGCTTTCAGGCCATCCTGCCCCTGCGCGGCAAGATCCTGAACGTAGAGAAGTCCCGCCCCGACAAGATGTTGGCCCACGAAGAGATCAAAGCCCTCATCACGGCCCTGGGCGCCGGCTTCGGCGAGGACTTCGATCCCGCCAAGCTGCGCTACCACCGGGTCATCATCATGACCGACGCCGACGTCGACGGCGCCCACATCCGCACGCTCCTTCTCACCTTCTTCTTCCGCTACATGCGGGAACTGATCGACCTGGGCTACCTTTACATCGCCCAGCCGCCCCTCTATAGCGTGCGCAAGGGCAAGGACGTGAAGTGGTTCTACAGCGATAAGGAGAAGGACGCCTATCTGGCCCGCATCAAAGACGGCAAGGGGATCACCATCCAGCGCTACAAGGGTCTGGGTGAGATGAACCCTAGCCAGCTATGGGAGACCACCATGGATCCGGCGGTGCGCACCCTCTTGCGCGTCAGCATCGAGGACGCCATGCTGGCCGATCGCGTCTTCACGCAACTCATGGGGGAAGAGGTAGGGCCGCGCAAGTCCTTCATCCAGTCCCACTACGACAAGGTCCGCAACCTCGACGTCTGATGGCCGCGGGTCATCCCTCGGCGGCAGCTAAGCGATACTTCACAGCCCGGTAGTGGAAGAAACCCTTCTCCTCGTCGAGACGACGGCAGGCGACCCGCCTACCGAGTTTCTGGGCCCCACCTCTGACCTCGTCTACTTCATGTCCTTCGCGCATAGCGAACGTTACGGCGCCCAGCATCCCCTGGCGCAAGCGGCCGCACTCCTGAAGCGCCGCCTCCGCATCGACCTACGCCCGCTGCTCACCTTCGGGAGCGCCCAGACGGAAGACGAGGACGAGGAACGGCTGCTGGAGCGTCTGTGGCAGGACCCGCTGCCCGTAGCCCGCTGCGCAACCGCAGTCGCCAGGGCCATCGACGAGACGCCCGCCCTGCGGGAGCTGACCTCTGGGCTCCCGGAGCTCCCCCAACGCCTGCGCGAGCTGGCCGCGATGGCATCCTGGGCGGCAGAGCAGGGCGCTCGGATCCGCCTTACCTACGTTTTGTAGCCCCGGGCCTCGCCGGCCATCATCCCCGCGCGACGTATAGCCCGTGATCACGAATGTAGGCTTCGACGGCGGCTGGCACGCGATAGCGGATCGACAGCCCAAGACGTACTCGCTCGCGGATGCCGGTGGCGCTGATCTCGATGACGGGCATGCGCAACCAAACGGCCCTGGCCACCAGGCCCGGCATCATCGCTTCCGCCTGCCGCAGGCTGGGCCCTTCCCCGCTACGCGCCGCCACGGCAACGGTGGCCAGCTCCAAGATGCGCTGAGGCTGCCGCCAGTTGGGGAGGTCGGCCAGGGCATCCTCCCCCACAATGAAGAAGAGGGAGGCATCGGGATCCCGCCTCCTCAGCTCCTCTAGGGTCTCTACCGTATAGCTCGGGCCCTCTCTTTCTACCTCGATGGTGGACACGTCGAACGCGTCGTTGCCGGCAACGGCCAGCCGCAGCATCGCCAGCCGGTGTTCCGCCGGCGACACTTCGCGCGCGGCCTTGCGCCACGGCCTCCCCGCTGGCACAAAGATCACCCGTTCCAGGCCCAACTCTTCGCGCGCGCACTCCGCCAGCAGCAGGTGCCCGATGTGCACTGGGTCGAACGTCCCTCCCAGGATCCCCACCTTTCGCTCTGGCGAACCGCTCACCCCAATACCTCCAGCTCCACCTTGCCCAGCCGCACCCGGTCCCCTGGCTTCGCGCCGGCCCGGCGCAGGGCGGCCACTACGCCCCAGCGCCCTAGCCTTCGCCAAAGCTCGGCGCGACCCTCCTCTTTCTCCAGCGGCATCATCTCAGCGAAAGCCACCACCCGCTCCCCCTCCACCCTGAACGCTCCGTCCTCCCTGACCACCCGCACCGCTGGCATTTCCGTCTTCACCAGCGGCCGCACCTCTTCCACGGTCTGGATCGCCGCCTGCTCGCCTCTCGCCGCCTCCAGCACAGCCTCCACCCTCTGCAAGAGGGAC
>DAOUAG010000148.1:0-10172 GCA_034433815.1 Dehalococcoidia bacterium
TATCCTCCGGGGAGTCGGAATACGGATAAGAGGCCGACATGCTGAAGGCGGTGCCTATGGCCTCGGCGCTGCCGGCCGCCCTCATCGCCCTCAGGGCGGCTGTCTGCGCCAGGTTCACGATGTGGGTGGCCCGCATGCCCATCGCCCGGTCGGCTATGCCCGGAGCGTGGAACCCGTTGATGTAGCCCAGGAAGGTGAAGACCCAGGGCTCGTTGAAGATCATCCAGTGCTTCACCCGGTCGCCCAATGCCCGAATGCATGTCTCGGCATAGGTGGCAAAGTGGTTGATGATCTCGCGGTTGGCCCAGCCGCCCTCGTCCTGTAGGGCCTGCGGGAGATCCCAGTGGTAGAGGGTCGGGAAGGGCCGTATGCCGTTGGCCAGGAGTTCGTCCACCAGGCGGTTGTAGTAATCCAGCCCGGCCTGGTTCAGCCGCCCTTTGCCCTCGGGGAAGATCCGCGGCCAGGAGATGCTGAAGCGATAGCCGCGGAGCCCCAGCTCCTTCATGAGGGCCACGTCTTCCTTGTAGCGATGGTACTGGTCACACGCCACATCCCCAGTGTCGCCGTTCATGATGCGGCCGGGCGTGTGGCTGAAACGATCCCAGATGGACTCGCCCTTGCCGTCCTCGTTCCAAGCGCCCTCCACCTGGTAGGCCGCTGTGGCCGTGCCCCAGGAGAAGTCCTTTGGAAAGCGTGTCTTCTTCATTCGCCTAGCCTCCCCTTATCTACACGATACGGCCGGATTGTATCACTTGGTAGCCGGGTAAGCCCGCCCACAGATAGCGCTTGACAGGCGCCCGGGGCCGCTGCTAGACTGCTGGCACAAGCGAAAAGAAAGCGGCTGTGAACGGGACTAGTACCCCGCCTTAGGCCCGCGGCTCGCGGGCCAGCGAGGCTCAGAGAGCCGGGGCAAGGTGGAAGCCCGGCGCCCACGCAGCGGGCGAATGGACCCGGGAGCCGCCAGGTGAAAGGCGCCATGTCCTCGCGCGCCGAGTAGCCCAGGCCGGATAGGGCACCGTTACAGGCCCAGCCCTTCCGCCAGAGGCCGAGCCTCTTGCAGAAGGACGCAACGAGATGTCCGCCGTACGCGGACAATTAGGGTGGCACCGCGAGACCCCTCGCCCCTATGGGCGAGGGGTTCTTGATATTGAAGGCGCTTAACAAGAGAGAAGCCGCGAGAAGACAAGGCATAAGGAGGTTTGGCCCATGGCCCAGTACAAATACTTGCTGGACGAAAAGGACATACCGCGGGAGTGGTACAACGTTGTGGCGGACATGGTGGCCGTTGGTACGCCGCCTCCGCCACCCATCCACCCGGCAACTCACGAGCCCCTGACCCCAGACGCTCTGGCCCCGCTTTTCCCCATGGAGCTCATCAAGCAGGAGGCCTCAACCGAGCGCTACATCCCCATCCCGGACGAGGTCCTGGACGTCCTCAAGCTCTGGCGGCCGACGCCCCTTTTCCGGGCCCACCGGCTGGAGGAGGCCCTGGGCACGCCAGCCCACATCTACTACAAGTACGAAGGCGTATCCCCCGTGGGCTCCCATAAGCCCAATACGGCCGTGGCCCAGGCCTACTACAACAAGGCGGCCGGCGTCAAACGGATAACGACGGAGACCGGCGCCGGCCAGTGGGGCAGCGCCCTGGCCATGGCCTGCAACTTCTTCGGCATCGAGCTCAAGGTCTACATGGTCAAGGTCTCATACCACCAGAAGCCCTACCGCCGCATCCTCATGGAGACCTTCGGGGCCAAGGTCGTTGCTTCGCCGACCACAGACACCAACGCCGGGCGCTCCATCTTGGCCAACGATCCCGACTCCCCGGGCTCCTTGGGCATCGCCATCTCCGAGGCCGTCGAAGACGCCGCCACCCGCGACGACACCAAGTACTCCCTCGGCTCAGTGCTTAACCATGTCCTCCTGCACCAGACGGTCATCGGCCAGGAGGCGATCCGCCAGATGGAGATGGCGGGCGAGTACCCCGACGTCGTCATCGGCTGCGTAGGCGGCGGGTCCAACTTCGCGGGGCTGGCGCTGCCCTTCATGCGGGAGCGCATCGTGGGAGGAAAGAAGACCCGGTTCGTGGCGGCAGAGCCCGAAGCCTGCCCTTCCCTGACCCGCGGCGTCTACGCCTACGACTTCGGCGACACGGCACAGATGACGCCCTTGGTGCAGATGCACACCCTGGGCCACACCTTCGTGCCCGCTGGCATCCACGCCGGGGGCCTCCGTTACCACGGCATGGCACCTATCATCTCCAAACTGGCCACCGAGGGGCACATCGAGGCCAAGGCCTACCACCAGACCAAGGTCTTCGAGGCCGCCGTCCAATTCACCCGCTGCGAGGGCATCCTCCCCGCGCCGGAATCCGCCCATGCCGTCCGCGCCGCCATCGACGAGGCGCTGGCTGCCAAGGAGGCCGGCGAAAAAAGGATTATCCTCTTCAACCTCAGCGGCCATGGTCACTTCGACCTCGCGGCTTACGAACAGTACCTGGCCGGCAAACTCGAGGACTACGCCTATCCGGCGGAGAAGGTCAAGGAGGCCCTGGCCGCCATCCCCAAGGTGTCGTGACGGGTGTCCACGTATCGGATGCTCCTATGACAGCGCGAACAACGGCCACATCACTTACGGACACCGGCCAGCTGAGGCCGGAGTGGAAGCGCATGCTCACGGGCGACCGCCCCACCGGAGCCCTGCACCTGGGCCACTACGTCGGCTCCCTGAGAGCGCGGCTCGAGCTCCAGGAGCGGCTCGAATGCTTCATCCTCATCGCCGACCTTCACGTCTTGACCACCCGCACCGAGCGGCTCAACGAGATCGGCGATAACATCCGCGATGTGGTGCTGGACTACCTCTCGGTGGGCATCGATCCCGATAAGACCACCATCTATCTCCAGTCGCTGGTGCCGGAGGTCCTGGAGCTGCTGTGGCTCTTCATGCCCCTTGTCGGGGTGCCTCGGGCCCAGCGCATCCCGACCCTCAAGGAGGTCATGCGGGACCTGAAGCTGGAGACCGCCTCCATGGCCCTCCTGGCCTACCCCATCCTTCAGTCGGCCGATATCCTCATGGTCAAGGGTGATGTCGTGCCGGTCGGAAAGGACCAGGCCTCGCATATCGAGCTGACGCGGGAGATCGCCCGCCGCTTCAACCAGACCTACGCCCCGGTGTTTCCAGAGCCCGCGGCCCTCATTCAGCCCGTCTTGGTGGGCACCGACGGGCAGGCCAAGGCCAGCAAGTCCATCGGCAACGTCATCTTGTTGTCCGACGACGCCAAGACCGTCGAAGAGAAGGTGCGCGGCATGTTTACGGATCCCAACCGGATCCGGGCCGACATCCCGGGCCGGGTTGAAGGCAACCCTGTCTTCATCTATCACGACGCCTTTAACGACGACCGGGCCGAGGTGGAGGACCTCAAAGAACGCTACCGGAAGGGGAAGGTGGGAGACGTAGAAGTCAAGCGAAAGCTGGCGGCGGCCATCAACCGTTTTCTCGACCCCATCCGGGAGCGTCGGGCCCGCTTTGCCGCGCAGAAGGGCCTGGTAGAGGAGATCATCCACGCCGGCTCGGCCCGAGCGCGGGAGGAGTGCCACAAGACGTTGTCCGAGGCCCGCGAGGCCATGGGCCTGACCTACTTCAGGGAGATGGACTAGCCGCTGCCAAACGCCAGGCGCGGTGCCGCAGCCGGCCGCAGCGCTCAGCAGCCCAGGGACGCTGACCATGTACACCCCATCCCTCAGCGAAATCCGGTCTCTGGCCGCCAGGGGTGACAACAACCTGGCGCCGGTCTTCCGCGACGTTCCGGCTGACCTGGAGACGCCCGTCTCGGCCTTCCTCAAGGTGGCACGGGGTGACTACTCCTTCCTCCTCGAGTCAGTCGAGGGCGGCGAGCGGCTGGCCCGCTACAGCTTCATCGGCACCGAACCTTACCGGGTCTTCCGCACCGGGCCGTACGCGGACCCATCGCAGGGAAGCGACCCCTTGCGGGAGGTCGAGGCAGAGCTCGCGCGCTACCGGCTATCGCACCCCAGGGATACGGAGGCTCGCAGCGCGCTGCCTCGCTTCACCGGCGGCGCCGTCGGCTTCTTGGCCTACGACGTGGTGAGGCACTTCGAGCCCAGGGTCAAGGTGCCGGAGGCCGATCCCTTGGGCTTGCCGGAAGCGCTGTTCATGTTCACCGACGCTATGCTCGTCTTCGACCACCTGAAGCACGTCATCAAGGTCGTCGCCCACTGCCGCCTGGATGGCGACGTGGAAACCGCTTACCGTCAGGCCTGCTGGCGCATCGACGAGCTGGCCCGGCGGTTGAACAAGACGTTGCCGGCGGCGCCCTATCCCCTGAACCCGCCCTCCCATGTGCAGGAGCCCGTGCGCTCCAACGTGGGCCGAGACCGCTACATCCAAATGGTGGAGCGCTGCCGCCAGTACATCATAGCCGGCGACGTGATCCAGGTGGTGCCCTCCCAGCGGCTATCGCGCAGCACGACGGCCCACCCCTTCTCCGTCTATCGGGCCCTGCGCACGGTGAACCCCTCGCCGTACATGTACTATCTCCAGATGGGCAGCTCATACATTGTGGGGGCCTCGCCGGAGATGCTGGTGCGCGTGGAAGACGGCACCGTGGAGACGCATCCCATCGCCGGCACGCGGCCCCGGGGACGAGACGCGGACGAGGACGCTGCCCTTGAGCACGAGCTCCTAAACGATGAGAAGGAGCGGGCCGAACACGTCATGCTGGTGGACCTGGGCCGCAACGACATCGGCCGCGTTAGCGAACCCGGCACGGTGCGCGTGGGCGACTTCATGGTGGTGGAGCGCTACTCGCACGTCATGCACCTGGTGTCCAGGATCACGGGCAAGCTGCGGGCCGGGCTGTCGGCCTACGACGCCCTGCGGGCATGCTTCCCCGCTGGCACCGTCAGCGGCGCGCCCAAGATCCGGGCCATGGAGATCATCTCGGAGCTGGAACCAGACCGACGCGGCCCTTACGCTGGTGCCGTCGGCTACTTCGACTTCTCGGGCAACATGGACACCTGCATCACCATCCGCACCATCGTAATGAAGGATGGCCAGGCGCACATTCAGGCTGGCGGCGGCGTCGTCTTCGACAGCGTGCCGGAGAAGGAGTACCAGGAGTCCTTGAACAAGGCGCGGGCACTGCTGGCGGCCATCGACGAGGCGGAGGCCATGGAAGAGGACATGGTGAGTGTAGGTAGCCTAGGCTATTGAGAATGGCTGTAGCGGCAGAATCATGATCCTTCTCATCGATAACTACGACAGCTTTACCTATAACCTGTACCAATACCTGTGCGAGCTGGGCGTCCAGGTCGAGGTAGTACGCAACGATAGGGTGACCGTGGAAGAGATCGAGTCCCTGAAACCGGAGAAGATCGTCATCTCGCCGGGGCCGTGCACGCCCAAGGAGGCCGGCATCAGCATCGCCACCGTAAGGCACTTCGCTGGCCGTCTGCCCATCCTCGGGGTCTGCCTGGGACATCAGGCCATCGGCGAGGCCTTCGGGGCCACGGTGGCTGGCGCGGGAGAGATCGTCCACGGTAAGACATCCCTCATCCACCACGACGGCAGGGGCATCTTCCGCGGCCTGCCAGACCCCTTCGAGGCGATCCGCTATCATTCACTGGCCATCCAAAGAGATGGCTTTCCCGAGGACCAACTGGAGATTACAGCCGAGTCCGAGAGCGGGGTGATCATGGGCGTCCGTCACCGGCGTTACCCCATCGAGGGCGTCCAGTTCCATCCGGAATCCATCCTCACCGCCGTCGGCAAAGACCTGTTGAGGAACTTCTTGGAAGCTTGAAGAGGAAGGGGAAACGTCTGATGAAGCTACGCACGCGCACACGACCCGGAGGGCTCACCCGGATCGCGCTCGCAGCGTGCCTGTTGTCCGTGGCGGGTCTCGGCGCCCTCAGCGCCTGCGGCGGCAACGGCGGAAGCGAGACACCTGCGCCCACGCCAAGCCCTTCCACTGTCGCGACGCCGTCACCCACCAGGACGCCATCCGGGCCGCCGGCCACGCCGGCCACGACGGATGTGCCAATAACCCTCGAGGAGTACGTCATAAAGCCGGGCGTCACCCGCGCGCCTTTCGGTACCATCGTCTTCAAGGTGAAGAACGCTGGCCAGGTGGCGCACCAGTTCATCGTGGTCCGCAGTGACCTGCCCATCGCCGAACTGCCGCGGCGCCCCCAAAACCAGGGGGTAGACGAGAAGCAGATCGACATCGTGGGCCGCATAGATAACATCGCGCCTGGTGCAGAGGCGGAGCTCAGCCTGGAGCTGGATCCCGGCAAGTACGTCCTCATCGACAACCTCTATGTGGACGGCCGGAGTTACTATCTTTCGGGCATGTACAACCAGTTCGTTGTCCAGGGAGAGCAGTGAGGTAGGAGCGCGGGAGATCGTTATGGGAATTAGAGCCGCCATCGAAGCGCTGGTCAACGAGAGACGCGACCTGACGGAGGAAGAGGCGGCCTCGGCCATGTCCGAGGTCTTCGCTGGGGAGGCCACGCCGGCCCAGCTCGCCGCGTTCCTCGTCGCTCTGCGCCTAAAGGGGGAGACGGTCGATGAGATCGCCGGAATGGCACGCGTGATGCGCCAACACGCCCTGCGAGTAGAGGTCGAGGGGCCCCTCCTCGACACGTGCGGGACTGGAGGCGACGGCCGGGGCACCTTCAACGTCTCCACCGCTGCCGCCTTCGTCGCCGCCGGGGCAGGTGTCCGCGTAGCCAAGCACGGCAACCGCGCCATGACCAGCGGCTGCGGCTCGGCCGACGTCCTCGAGGCGCTGGGCGCCAAGATCAGCCTGGGCCCCGAGCAGGTGGCCGAGTGCATCCGCGAGACCGGATTCGGCTTCATGTTCGCACAGGCCTTCCACCCGGCGATGAAGTACGCCGCCAGTACGCGGCGCGAGATCGGCGTGCGCACCGTCTTCAACATCCTTGGCCCCCTCACCAACCCGGCGGGCGCTGCCTGCCAGCTCCTGGGCGTGGCCCGGCCCGAGATGGCGGCCACCATCGCGGCTGCCCTTCAGCGCCTTGGCACTCGCCATGCTCTCGTGGTCCACGGCCACGACGGTGAAGACGAGCTGTCCCTCGGCGGCCCGTCCTACGTCTGCGAGCTACGGGAGGGTCAGGTGCGGGAATACACCGTCTCGCCGGAGGAGGCAGGCCTGGAGCCAGCCCCGCCCGATGCCATTCGTGGCGGCACGCCGGAGCAGAACGCCGCCGTCCTCGTGGCGGTGCTGAAGGGGGAGCGCGGCCCCGTCCGCGACGTCGTGGTGCTCAACGCAGCGGCGGCCCTGGTAGCGGCGGACGCGGCGCCAGACCTGCGCCAGGGCGCCAGGATGGCGGAAGAGGCCATCGATTCGGGAGAGGCGGCCCGCCGGCTCGAGCGCTGGATAGAGTTGACCAACAGGCTGGGATAAGAGCCTTCGTGGTGATGCCCCAGACAGAGATAGCATGACGCAGCGCACCGGCACCTTCTTAGATCGGATCGTGGCGGCCAAGCGGACGGAAGTGGCTGCCGCCAAGCTGTCCGTGCCGCAGGCCGCCCTCGAAGCGCGCCTGCCCGAGGCCCCTCCGGCGCGCGATTTCATACGTCCGCTACTCGGGCCCGGCGTCTCCCTCATCGCCGAAGTAAAGAAGGCCTCGCCATCCAAGGGCCTCCTGCGACCCGATTTCGACCCCGTGGGCCTGGCAAAGACCTACAGCGCCGCTGGGGCCGCGGCGATCTCCGTCCTCACGGATGAGGAGCACTTCCAGGGGTCCCTCGAACATCTAGCCGCCGTTCGGCAGGCCTTGCCCGACGGCCCTCCGCTCCTGCGTAAGGACTTCATTCTGGACCCCTACCAGGCGTTCGAGGCGCGCTGTCACGGCGCCGACGCCATCCTCCTCATCGCAGCGATCCTGGACGGTAACCTCATACAGGAGTTGGCAGCGCTGGCCAGGGCCCTCGGCATGATGGCCCTGGTGGAGGTGCACGACGAGCGGGAGGTGGAGCGGGCTCTGGCCGCCGGCGCAGAGCTCATCGGCATCAACAACCGCGACCTCAGGACCTTCGAGACCGACCTGGCGGTGACGGAGCGGCTGCGCCCACTGGTGCCCCCAGGGGTGCCAGTGGTCTCCGAAAGCGGCATCTTCACCCGGCAGGACATCTGCCGCCTTGCCGCCGCCAACGTCCAGGCGGTGCTCATCGGTGAGGCGTTGGTGACCGCGCCCGACCCTGGGGCCAAGGTCCAGGAGCTGCTCGGCGAGGGGTAGACATGACGCTGGTGAAGATCTGCGGCATCAGAGACGTGAGCCACGCCCGGGCGGCCGCGGCCTTCGGAGCCGACTTCGTAGGCATGGTGTTCGCCCCCTCGCAGCGTCAGGTGACCATCGGGGAGGCCAAGCGCATCGCCCAGGGGCTCGGCAAAGGCGCGCCCCAGCCTATCCCGGCTACAACCGTCGGCGTCGAGGAGGCGCTGGCAGGCCGCCGGCCACTACTGGTGGGCGTGTTCGCCGACCAGGATGCTGCCACCATCAACGCCATCGCCGAGGAGTGCAGCCTAGACATCGTCCAGCTCTCCGGCTCGGAGCCGTGGGAGATGTGCGAGCTGATCACCCGGCCGGTCTTCAAGTGCATGAAGGTGCGACCCGGCGAGAGCGCCGAGGAGATTCTCGCCAACGTGCGCGCCGGCGCCATCGTCCTTCTGGATCCCCACGTGGCAGGGACCTACGGCGGCACCGGCGTGACCCTAGACTGGAACGTGGCGGCGGACGTGGCCCGCCAGACGCCGGTTGTGTTGGCAGGCGGCCTCACCCCCTCCAACGTGGCCGAGGCCATTCGCAAGGTGCGCCCCTGGGCCGTGGACGTCTCTTCGGGCGTCGAGTCCGACGGCAACAAGGATGTCGACAAGATCCGGGCCTTCATCGCGGCGGCGAAGGGAGCCTAGCCCCATGGCTGGCGGCCGCGACCCTGCGCCCTCTGGGTCTCTGCCAGGGCGGTTCGGACCCTACGGCGGCCAGTACGTACCGGAGACCCTCATGGCAGCCTTGGCAGAGCTAGAGGAAGCGTATCGCCAGGCCCAAGCGGACAGCTCCTTCCAGTCGGAGCTGGCCGCCCTCTTGCGCGACTACGCCGGGCGGCCCACCCCCCTCTACTTCGCCAGGCGCCTGACGGAGCGCCTCGGCGGCGCCAAGGTGTACCTGAAGCGGGAGGACCTGGCCCACACCGGCGCCCACAAGATCAACAACGCCCTGGGGCAGGGCCTGCTGGTCAAGCGGATGGGGAAAAGTCGCGTCGTGGCCGAGACCGGCGCCGGCCAGCACGGGGTGGCCACGGCCACCGTCTGCGCCATGCTCGGCCTGGAGTGCACCGTCTACATGGGGGCCGAAGACATCCGCCGCCAGGCCCTGAACGTCTTCCGCATGAAGCTCCTGGGGGCCGAAGTTCGGGCCGTCGATTCGGGCTCCCGCACCCTCAAGGATGCGATCAACGAGGCGATGCGCGATTGGGTTACCAACGTTCGCACCACCCACTACCTGCTGGGCTCCGCCGTCGGGCCCCATCCCTATCCCACCATGGTGCGGGACTTCCAGTCCGTCATCGGGGCGGAAGCGCGCCAGCAGATGCTGGCGGCCGAGGGCAGGCTGCCGGACTACGCCGTGGCTTGCGTCGGCGGAGGCTCCAACGCCATCGGCCTCTTCCACCCGTTCTACGCCGACGAGACCGTGCGGCTGGTGGGCGTCGAGGCAGCGGGAGAAGGGCTGAGCACCGGCAGGCACGCCGCCAGCCTAGCGGCTGGGCGTCCCGGCGTTTTGCACGGAGCCATGTCCTATCTGCTTCAGGACGAGGCGGGCCAGGTCCTGGAGACCCACTCCATATCAGCGGGCCTGGACTACCCCGGCGTCGGCCCGGAGCACTCTTTCTACAAAGACTCTGGCCGCGCCGAGTACGTGGCGGTAACGGATTCGGAGGCGTTGGAGGGACTGGTCCTTCTCTCCCAGACGGAGGGCATCATCCCTGCCCTGGAGCCCGCCCACGCGGTCTACTACGCCGCAAAGATCGCCGCCACGTTGCGGCCAGAGGCCATCGTTCTCATCGGCATCTCGGGGCGGGGCGATAAGGACATGGAGATCGTGGCGCGCGCCCTGGGCCAGTCCCTGGAAACA
>DAOUAG010000149.1:0-1582 GCA_034433815.1 Dehalococcoidia bacterium
GTGCGCAGACTGCGCGGGTAGCAGCTCATGAGCCGTGCCGAGGTGCAGGAATCGCCGGAAGCCCAGAGCGTAACGTCGTGCCCCCGGCGCACAAGTTCTTCCACCAATAGATGGACGACTGCTTCGGTCCCTCCGTAGGCTGGCGGCGGGACCCTCTCCCACAGGGGTGCGATCTGTAGGATCTTCATGGCGTTCCCTCCATCCAACTACCGGAATTCACAAAAAGGCGGCCTTCTACGAACCGCCGCGGTTGAGAAAGGGCTGCGGGTTGGCTGGTGTAGACCAACGGGGCGGGGCGGGGCGCCAACCCGTTTCCATTATACGGCAGGTCGTCAACCCAGACGGCGGCCCGCGTTAGCACCGTTTGGGAGGCTGGGGTGGCGGTTCCAGGGCGGCTTCCGTTATGATCTGGTGCGGAAGATATGCCCACTATTGAATTGCGTTTCGCGGCCGACGAGAAAGGGATGAAGACGCTGGCATCCGCCCTCGTGGGGCGCGAGATTTCGTACTGGGAAGAAGGCCGGGTCCTGCGCCGCGGGCGGGTGACTGACGCCTCGGTCGAGCGGGATCGCTACGGCAACCCGTTCATCAGGGTGACGCTGGACGAAGCGGGCCAAAAGGTTGCTCCAGTGGAAACGGCCGCCGTCTAGCGGCTGGCTCGCCAGGGGTCCCAATCGGCGGTATCCGGCGGCAGGCGCGTTGGGTCGCCGAAGACGCGCCCGGCTCTGACCTCGGCCATGAGGTCGCGGCCGAGGGCGGCGCTGGCGGCGCCTACGCCGCCGGCCATGGCGCCGGCGATCCCGTGGCCGTAGACGGTGCTGGCTCCGGCTAGGTAGAGGCCCCGGATCTCGGTCGAGGGCCCGGGCCGCGCCGGGCCGAACTGATCCGGGGTCATGGCGATGCCGTACGATGTGCCGCCCGTGGACAGCGTGTAGCGCTCCTGGGTTACCGGCGTGGCCGCCTCTTTCCACACGATATGCTCGCGGATGTCGGGGATGACGCGGGCCGCCGAATCGATCATCGCTTCCGTTAGTTCGGCTTTGAAAGACCGGTACTGGGGATTTCGGTGGTAATTCTCCCCTCGAGCGGGGCCTTTCTCGACGCCCCAGATGCGGTAATCGGCGGGCACGAGCGTCATGATCTCCAGGGCAGAGTGGCCCTCTGGGGCTAGAGCCCTGGTGTAGGGGTCTTTGACGGACGCCGCTGTCATGTAAACCCAGAGGTCCCGGGGCATTCGCCCCTCCTCGCAGTCCCGGTACATCCCCTCGACATCGAAGCTGGTGAACAGGAAGTAATTGGTGTTGGGGATGCGCTCCTTGAGGTCGATATCCAGGCCCAGGTAGACGCAGAAGATGGGCAGCGCCATGCGCCACTCTTTGGCTCTAGCTACCGTGGCTGGCGATAGGTGCTCCTCTCCCACCATCTCCAGCAAGGTGCGCTTGATATCGGCGTTGGAGACCACGATGGAGGCCCGGATCTCTTCGCCGTTCGCCAGCAGCACCCCCCGGGCTGCTCCATCTTGCACCAATATGCGCACGACCCTTACGCCGGTGCGTACCTGGCCCTCGTGGGCTCGTATGGC
>DAOUAG010000150.1:0-2287 GCA_034433815.1 Dehalococcoidia bacterium
GCCGCCCTGGACGACGACTGCGTAGACGCCGACGTTTCCCCGGTTCTGCCGGCCGGCGGTGCGTAAGATCTGGGGGTCGTTCCGAAGCCCATGATGGGGCAGCGTGGTAGCCGCGCAGCGGCGCGTTGGCCCCAGAACGCGGAGACGCACCTCCTGCCCTATGCGCACCGTCTTGCCGATCCAGGTCTCCTCTATGAACCCCTGGCCTCCCGGGGCATCGATCACTATGTTGGGGCGAAAGCGCCGCTCATCGAAGTCGCCCTGTGGGTAAAAGGACCGAAGGTGAGCCAGGCCGGACTTGCTCAGCAGATGAAGGGAGGCCAGATCGAAGAAGGGCGTCAACACCGGATAGTCCGCCGTCTCCTCCAAGGAGATGGGGTCTATGCCGGGCGCCGCGGCCTCGAAGCGTAGGCCGCTTGGGCTTCGGCTGACCAACTGGACTGGCCGGCCAATGACCTGCGAAAGGAGTCCGTCGATGCCGGGGTCGTCAGCTCCCATGACGCGGCCGTCGGGGAAGGTGATGAGGGGCGGGGGTAAAGTTCCGGCCTGCGCGGCGCCGTCGGCGGGGAAGCGGGCGGAGAATTCGTACAGCATGGCCCACTTGCGCGGAACCTTAGCGCTGCCCACCCGGTTCTCAGCGGGGTCGACGACGGCATAGGTGCGGTCGCCGATGATGCCCCGGGCATCGATGAGGGCGGATTCCAGACTCTCCCCCAACATGGACTTGACGGGATAACGATAAAGCGCAGCGATTCGGCACACGGGCTGCTGGGTCATGACGGTCTCCTTTACGGTGTAATGCCCCATCGTATCAGGGCGCCTACGTGTCGGCAAACCATTACGGCCGCGCTGCCACGCATTCGGCCAGCGGTGGCACCCGCCTTAGCGTTTCCCTTACACTAACAGTCGCCGTGGTCTCCCCGATGACTAGGAACGAACGAGTTCGGGCAGCCCTGAGGGGCGATGAGGTGGACCGTGTTCCTGTTTCCGCCTGGTGGCACGACTTCGACCGCGAGTGGACCGCTGCCGGCCTTGCCGAGGCCACCCTGGAGGCCTACCGGGCGTACGGATGGGACTTCGTAAAGCTGAATCCCCGGGCCACTTACTATGGTGAGGCCTTGGGGGCCCGCTACGAGCGGCGCGAAGGCCGCCAACCACAGTTGATGCAGCCGGCGTTCGCCTCGGTGGCTGACCTGGCGAAGGTGCAGCCTGCTGACGTCAGCGACGGGCCCTACGGGGAGCAGGTGGAAGCGCTGCGTACGGTCGTTCGGGCTCTAGGTGGGGAGGCGCCGGCCATCCAGACCGTGTTCTGCCCCCTGGCGGTCATCAGCAGGGCCAGCTCCCCGGAGTTCGTCCGGAAGGCAATGGCAGAGAGCCCCGAGAGCCTCTTGCACGCGTTGGAGGCCGTGGCCGAGACACTGGCCGCCTACGTGCGGCTCTGCCTGGAAGCCGGTGCAGACGGCATATTTTTCGCCACCGTCGAGTGGGGCAGTGCTGGCCTCATCTCCCCCGAGGAGCACGACCGCTTCGGCCGGCCCTTCGACCTGCGCGTGCTGGAGGCAGCTCAGGGGGCCACCTTCAACGTGCTGCACGTCTGCCGTACGGACAACCACCTCTTGCGCCTGCTGGACTATCCGGTTCACGTCTTCCACTGGGATGCGCACGGACGCGGGAACCCGTCGATACAAGACGTCGCCGGGCGCACCGCAAGAGCCCTCATGGGCGGCGTCTCACATGAGACCACCATGAAGTCCGGTTCTCCCGCTGAGGTGGTGAACGAGGCGCGCCGCGCGATAATCGACGCCGGCCGGCGGCGTTTCCTCTTGGCCCCTGGCTGCGCCCTCGATCCCAAAACGCCCGAGAAGAACTTGCGGGCCTTGGCGGAGGCGGCAAAGGTATGACCGTCACCCTGGCGCGGCGGGAACTCTACCGTATTGCGCCTGGCAGGCCCGCCGCTGTCACCATAGGCGTCTTCGATGGCGTGCACCGGGGCCACCAGCACTTGGTGGCCATCCTTATGGAGCGGGCACGCCAAGAAGAGCTGGCGGCCGTTGCCATCACCTTCAACCCGCACCCACGCACAGTCCTGCAACCGGGCACCGTCATAACCTATCTCACGTCCATCGAGGAGCGGGTGGAGCTGCTGCAAGGCCTGGGGCTGGATGCAGTCGGCGTTCTGGCCTTCACCTCTGAGCTGGCGCAACTATCGCCGCGGGACTTCCTGGCCTTGCTGGTGCAGGAGCTGGACATGCGGCTGCTGGTGGTGGGCCCAGACTTCGCCCTGGGC
>DAOUAG010000151.1:0-2969 GCA_034433815.1 Dehalococcoidia bacterium
GCTTTCCAGAGTCCCCGTGTGCGAGACGGATCACGCTAGCATCTACCTGGGCGTGTCGGTAGGCACTAGCGGCTATCCCTGGGGCGGTTCCACCCTCGAGGAGATCATCCATTGGGCTGACACCAAGCTTTACGCCAACAAGCTGGAACGCAAGGGTTTTCGGGCCCTCCGCGATCCAGGCAAGGAGAGCCGGCTGGTGGCAGCGGTGGTCGACGTGCTGTCGAACGCCTTGGAGGTGCGCGACCGGATGACTCACCGCCACGCCCGCCGGGTGGCCCGCATGGCGGCCTGGATGGCGCGGCGAATGGGGATGTCCGAAGAAGAGGTGGCCCAAGTGGAATACGCTGCCGCCCTGCACGACATCGGCAAGATCGGCGTGGCCGATGAGATCCTTCGCAAGGCGGCGCCCCTCGATGAGGATGAGTGGCGGGAGATGCGCCGCCACTCCGAGCTAGGATTCGTAATCCTGAACGGCATCGACTTCCTGCGTGAGGCGGCCGAGATCGTTTACGCCCATCACGAGCGCTACGACGGCACCGGCTACCCCCGCGGCCTGGTGGGCGAAGAGATCCCCGTGGGCGCTCGTATCTTCGCGGTGGTGGACGCCTTCGATGCCATGACCTCCCGCCGTCCCTACAGGGACGCCATACCACGGGAGATCGCCCTTACGGAGATCGCCCGGAACGCCGGCAAGCAGTTCGATCCCCGCATGGTGGAGGCGTTCTTGACCATGATTCGAAGCGACCCCGATGGCTTCCGGGGAGATGACGAGGCCTACGGGGCCCGCATCGAACTTCCCGCGAACCATGAGCACCGCCGGGACGGACGTAGAAGAGTGGCAACCGAAGATCTGGTGCGGCGGTAGCCCCCTCGCCCCGCGCTAGAGCCGTTCCTCTAAACGGCGCAGTCGCTCCTCCAGGCGCCGCTGGACGAACGCGGCCGTGAAGTCGCCCCGGGTGCGTTCCAGGATCCCCCGCATGGCATCGCAGGTGCGGCGGAGGCCAGCCGTCACGGCCTCTGGGTAGTCCATGGTCACCAGGGCATCGTAGATGTCGCCCATGACGGCCAGGCACTCCTCGCAGTGCTCGATGTCGCCAGCCCGCAGACGATCCAGGAGATGCCGCCGCAGTTCCCCCACCGTCTCGCCCAGGCCGTTTAGATAGGCCGCGCCCATAACACCCAGATCGTCGGGACGCGGCAAGGGCAGGCCGGCGATGAGGGCCAACGTACAGTGGGCCTCGGCGAACTCCTTTTGGGCATCGTGGACAAAGCCGGCGTGGTATATGTCCCCGTGGCCGGCGAGGGAGCGCTCCGTCTCCTCAAGGTTGGCCCTGGCCTTGGCCAAGAGCTGCTCCGCAGTCGCAAAATCACCCCGGTGGGTAGCCCGAATGGCGTTCGCAGAAAGGCGCACCACCTCTCGCGTTAGGAGCAGTGCCTGCTCCCGGGCTTGGTGCTTCTGCTCCAAGTGTGCCCGGATGGAGTCCGTGATCTCGCTCAGGCCATCGGTGTTCACGGCTCCCTCCCCCGGGCAGCCGAGGCCGGCGTCATGCTGCCCTCACAGGTCCTTTATGGGCTCGGGGAACTCGCCCTCCCGGGCGGCATCGATCATCTCCCTCGCCTCTTTGGGCATCTCGATGCCGAACTCCTTGAACTTGCGCTCAGCCCAGCGGCCGATCTGTCGCGGGTCTTTGTAATCCTCCAGCCGCTTGGGCTCTGCGCCGTAATCCCGCAGGATGTCAGCCTCTGACTTGTGGTAGGCAAAGCGGGAGATCGCCCGCTCCAGCTTCTGGGAGCCACAGTGTGCGCACTTTGCCTCCACCGGCGCGTTAACGCTGCGGGTAAACAGGCTGCTCAGCCGGCCACACTCGCCGCACTTGAACTCATAGATCGGCATCTGTAATCACCAGTCCTCGTCACCGTCCTCCAAGTTCTCTTCGCCTTCCCAATCCTCCAGGCTACCGCCGGCCTCTATGCGCTCCAGCTCCGCATCCATCTCCGGCTCGAGGGGCTCCCCCATCTCCTGGCTCATGCGCCGCACCCAGCGGGCGATGGCCCTCGGATCGTCGTCCTCCGGCGGAGCCGGCGAGGCCTCGCCTCCCGACCGGAGAACCGTCACGCGCGAGAGAATGCGGGAGGTGTCCGACGAACCGCAGCCGTCGCATGATGCGCTGGCCGGCGCCATCATGCTGCGGACGAACACGGAGAAGCGGCGGCGGCAGCGGTTGCAGCGATACTCGTATATCGGCACTCTACCATCCCTCCGCCGCGCGGCGCCGCTCGATCTCACCCCGGTACTCGCAGGCATGGAGGTACGGGCAGTGACCGCAGTGCGGCCCGATGCTGGGCGGGAAGTCCTTCACAGCAATCATCTCCCGGGCCACCGAGAGCAGCTCCTCCCGTATCCTCCGCCTGTCCTCATCGCTGAGGTCGGCTGTCCACGTCTGGCCATCGTCCAGGTACCAGAAAGAGAGCCGGGAAACGGGAATGCCCAGCTTCTCCTCGGCCATTATAGCGTAGAGGCGGAGCTGGCCGGCATCCACCTCGTCGGGTTGAGAGCCCGTCTTATAGTCCACGATATGGAGGGTCGAATCCGGCTCCCGGTCGATGCGGTCCACGCGGCCGAAGAGGACGACGCCAGGCTCGATTTCCACCTGAAGATAGGGCTCTACCAGGAAGGGCTCCGCCTTGAGGTCATGCTGTCGGGCGAAGAGCCGAAGCTGCTGGCCGCCCGCCTGGTGCAGATCTTCTACACCCGGAATGCGCCGGTAGCGAGGCGACAGCGCCTGCCAACCGGCCTCGAACATTGCCAGCAGGCGTTCCTCCGTGCGCTCCGCCGCCGGCACCTTGGAGAAGAAATCGCACAACACCCGATGCACGAGACTTCCGACAGTGTCAGAGGGCCGGAGCCGGGCGGGCAGGCGGTCCAGATACTGGTACCGGTAGCGCAACCGGCAGGCCTGGAAAACGCG
>DAOUAG010000152.1:0-2047 GCA_034433815.1 Dehalococcoidia bacterium
AGCTCTGCTAGGGTGTCTTCCACGGTTCGCGCCTGCTGTTCGGCATCCGGGTGGGTTATGTCGACGACGTGCAGGAGCAGTGCCGCGGTCTCCAGCTCTTCTAACGTGGCCCGGAAGGCGGCGACCAACTGAGCGGGAAGTTTCTGAATGAAGCCGACGGTATCGGTGAGCAAGGCCGGCGCGCCCGAAGGAAGGCATATGCGCCGGGTCACCGGGTCGAGGGTGGCGAAGAGGCGGTCCTCGATGAGCACGTCAGCGCCGGAGAGGGCTCGCATCAGGGTGCTCTTGCCGGCGTTGGTGTAGCCGACGAGGGAGACGACAGGGATCCCTTGGCGGGCTCGCTGCCTGCGGTATAGGGCCCGTTGCCGGCGTATCTGCTCGATCTGCCGCTTGAGCGAGCTGATCCGCCCGCGGATGAGGCGGCGGTCCGTCTCCAACTGCGTCTCGCCGGGCCCCCGGGTGCCGATGCGGCCCTCGAGGCGTTCCAGGTGGGACCACTGGCCCCGCAGGCGCGGGAGGATGTACTGATGCTGGGCGAGCTCCACTTGGAGGCGGCCTTCCCGCGTCCGAGCGTGTTGGGCAAAGATGTCGAGAATGAGGGCTGTGCGGTCCAGGACCTTGGCGTCAAGGGCCTTTTCCAGGTTGCGCTGCTGAGACGGGGTAAGTTCGTCGTCGAATATGACGGTGGTGAAGCCCAGCTCATGGCGCCGCGCTGCGATCTCCGCGACCTTCCCCTTGCCTATGTAGGTCGCCGGGTTTGGACTATCGAGGCGCTGGACTGCCCGGCCCACCACCCGGGCGCCGGCGGTAGCGGCCAGAAGGGCGAGCTCGTCCAGGGAGGCCTCTGTGCGCCACGCCGGATCCCTTCCGTCGTGGTGCCGGACCTCCGCCGCCACGAGGAAGGCCCGCTCTTCAGGTTCGGAGGTTGGATACAGCCTTGCGATAGCCTTCTCTCACCTACCTCTAACTCCAGTATAGGGCAGAGCGGGGATCCTACGGATGCCAGGACTTGGCCAAGGCCTCCATGCGGCGTACACCCTCCTCCAAATCCGCGTCCGGCAGGGTCACTGACAGGCGGACGTACCCTTCGCCCGAGGGGCCGTAGCCGCTGCCCGGTGTGACGACCACGCCGGCCTCGTCCAGCAACTTGGCGGCGAACTGGACGCTCGTCATGCCGGAGGGGACACGGGCCCAGATGTAGAGGCTGGCCTTGGGTGGGGACACCCGGAGGCCAAGCCGGGAAAGGGCTCCCACGAGGCGGTCGCGCCGCCGCTGGTAGACCTGATTGTGCTCCTCGATGCAGTCCTGGGGGCCATCGAGCGCCGCAATGGCCATGCGCTGTATGGCCTGGGGAATGCCCGAATCTAGGTTGGACTTGACACGCATGAGGGCATTGATGATGTCGCGGTTACCTACGGCCATTCCGATGCGCCAGCCCGTCATGTTGTAAGACTTGGAGAGGGAGTGGAACTCGATGCCTATCTCGCGGGCTCCTGGCGCTTGCAGGAAACTTACGGGCCTGTAGCCATCGAAGGCCACTTCGGAGTATGGCCCGTCGTGGAGCACCGCCAAGTTGTGGCGCTTGGCGAAGGCCACCGCGGCCTCGAAAAATTCCAGGGGAGCCACGGCCCCCGTTGGGTTGTTTGGGTAGTTGATCCACAGGACTTTAGCTCGTTTGGCGATCTCCGGGGGGACAGCATCGAGGTCTGGAAGAAAGTTGTTCTCCTCGGTGAGGGGGAGAAAGTAAGGTTCGCCTCCCGCCAACACAGTGCCCATCGAGTAGACAGGGTAGCCGGGATCCGGCACCAGGGCGACGTCGCCGGGGTCGATGAAGCAGAGGGCGATGTGGGCGATGCCCTCCTTGGAGCCGATAAGGGGGAGTACCTCCGTGGACGGATCTAGGTCTACCCCAAAACGCCGCTGGTACCAGCGGGCGATCGCCTCACGCAGCTCAGGAAGGCCATCGGTCTCGGGGTATCGGTGGTTAGCGGGGTCTTGGGCAGCTTGCGTCAGGGCGGCGATGATGTGAGGGGGCGTAGGAAGATCG
>DAOUAG010000153.1:0-3178 GCA_034433815.1 Dehalococcoidia bacterium
GGCTTCAGTGTACGGAGGCCCGACTTTCGCGTCTGTCGGGCGGGGCCGCAGAATGCTGTGGGGTTCTCCCCCACTGAGCGCGCGTCCTGCGGGGTCTAGCCTAGACCCGGAAACGCGCCGCCACCTCGGCGAAGCGATCCAGCGTCGGTATGACCTCCGGGCCGCCTGGGGGCATTAGCCAGAATACGCAGCGCTCGACGCCAGCGTCCTCCCACTGCCGGATGGTATCGGGGTTCGGCGGGGCGCCGAACACGGTTACGGGTATCGGCCCGCGCCCGGCCTCCCGGGCCAGACGCTGTAACTCCGCGATGCGCTCCGTCAGGGGTACCTTGCTCCGGCCCGGTATGGGCATCCAGGCGTCCCCGTACTCCACGACTCGCTTGAGGACGTGGGGGCCGTCGCCGCCGACGTAGATGGGCGGATGGGGCTTCTGCACCGGCTTGGGCCACGACCAGATGGGATCGAAGTTCACCATCTTGCCGTGGAACTCGGCCTCATCCTTGGTCCAGATCTCCTTCATGGCCCGGATCCGCTCCCGCAGCAGTTGCCATCGGGTATCGGGATCCGTTCCGTGGTTCTCCATCTCCTCCCGGTTCCATCCAGCGCCGACGCCGAAGACGAAGCGGCCGCCGGAGATGTGATCCAGGCTAGCTACCTCTTTAGCGAGGGTGATCGGGTCGCGCTGCACCACCAGGCAGACGCCAGTGCCCACCTTGAGGTTCTTGGTGGCGGTGGCCGCGGCGCTGAGGGCAACGAAGGGGTCTAAGGTGTGGGAGTACTCCTTCGGCAGCTCGGCCCCGCCCGGCCACGGGGTCCGCCGGCTGGTGGGGATATGGGTGTGCTCCGGGAAGAGCAAGAGATCGAAGCCGCGTTCCTCTACAGCCCGGGCCAGCTCAGCCGGTCCCAGGGAGTAGTCGGTGACAAACATGGTGATACCGAACTTCAAGGGCAACCTCCTGACACCTGCACGCTTAACGCTAGGTGCGATGATACCGGCCTGGGCCGGATAGGCGCGAGGGGGCCGCTAGTCCTGGGCGCCGACGGATTCTTCGTCCACTTCGAGCCGGAAGAGCGCCTTGGCGGGCTCTACGAAGCGTTCGTTGCACTCCTCGCAGGTGAGCAGATGATGGAGGACGCTCACCTCCAGGCTGCGCCGCTGGTCCAGGTAACGGAAGAGACCGTTGCGAGCCTCGGCGCAGGACACTGGCCTGAGGAACGGAGCCGCGTCCTTCCCTTCCGGCATGCGCTCCCAGAGGGAGATGGCCGAGTCGCGGCACTGGGGGCACTGCATTACGTGGCCTTCCCAGCGGATCTCGGCCTCCTCTTCTCCCGCCAGCACGCCGACCCGCAAGAAGTCGCCGATGTGGCTTACCGGCCGAACCCGGGCCTTCTCCGCCTCGGTAGGCTCACCATCGAACGGCCAGAAGATCACGTGAGGGGACATAGCCCACGACCTTCCCGGCGTCAGGTCACCTTGACCCAGCGCCTTATTTTCTCCAGAAGCTGCTGCGCCTTCTCCTGGGGCGTGCCCGATAGGAATTCGCGCCGCCTCTCACCCGTCCGGGCCGAACCGACCCCTGCAACCACCGTGGGCGACCCTTCCAGCCCCAGCCAGGCGGGGTCCAGGCCCAGGTCGGCGGCGCTCCAGACCGTAACCGGGGCCTCTTTCATCGCCCAGTCCCAGCGCTGGAAGTCCAGGAACCGGGGCTCGTTGATATCGAGCTTCACGGAAACCACGCAGGGTAGCGGCGCCTCCAGTATCTCATACCCTGCGCCTAGTTCGCGCCGAGCGCGCAGGAGCCTGCCGCCGGGGCTGACCTGGAGCCGGCTGGCGTAGGTCACCTGGGGCAGTCCCAGCCACTCCGCAATGCCGGGCGGGACCTGGCCGGTGGCGCCATCGGACGATTCGTCCCCGCAGAGCACCAGATCATACCCGCCGATGGCCTTTATCCCTGCCGCCAGGGCGTAAGACGTCGCCAACGTGTCGGCCCCTCCGAAGGCCCGGTCGCTCATGAGATAGGCCGCGTCCGCCCCCATGGCCAGGCCCAGGCGTAGGTAGCGTTCGAAGAAGGGCGGGCCCATCGAAAGGAGGGATATGCGGCCGCCGTGGGCCCCCTTCAACTGCAGCGCCGCCTCGAGGGCGTTCATATCGGGCCCGTTAATCTCTTGCCGGGCCTTGCCGCGGTCCAGGGTTCGCGTCTCTGGATTGACGCTAACCTCTTCGGACTTGGGGACGACCTTCAGGCAGACGATGGTGTGCAGGCCCAGCATCTAGCGCCTCCCCGCTGTCTTCTCCCGTTTCAACGCCTCGATGAGGGGGGGCAGCACCTGGAACAGGTCGTCGGCTATGCAGTAGTCTGCCGACTCGAAGATCGGCGCCTCCGGGTCCGAGTTGATGGCCACCACCGTCTCCGCCTCCTGGATGCCCACGGTGAACTGCATGGCCCCGCTGGCGCCGCAGACGATGGCCAGCTTGGGACGGGTGACGGATCCCGTCTGGCCCACCATCCGGTCATGGCCGATCCAGCCCAGGTCCACCGCCACCCTGGTGGCGCCCACCTCGGCGTCCAGGGCCTTGGCCAGGGCCCGCACAAGACCGAAGTCTCCCTGCACTCCACGGCCGCCGACCACCAGCCTCTCGGCCTGCGTGATATCGACGCCCCGGCGCAGGGAGCGCCTCACCACCCGCACGCGGGCGTCCTCATCGGTCAGGGCAGCGTTCACCCTTTCGATGCGGCCCGTCCGCCCGGGGTCAGCAGCAGGGCGGGGGAAGACGCCCGGCCTCACCGTGGCCATCTGAGGCCGGTGCCGCGGGCACTGGATGGTGGCCAGGATCCCCTGGCCGAACCCCGTCACCTCGCCCGAGAGCAGACCTGTGGCAGGGTCGATACTGAGGTCAGTGCAGTCCGCCGTCAGGCCCGTGCGCAGCCGCACCGCGAGCCGGCCAGCGAGGTCGCGGCCGTTGGCGGTAGCCCCCAGCAGCAGCACATCGGGCTTGCGCTCCAGCACGAGGCCCGTCACCACCTTAGTGCTGGGATCAGCCGTATACGGCTCGAGCAGAGGATGCTCCACGGCCAACACCTCATCGGCGCCATAGCGAACGGCTTCCCGGGCCAGAGGATCGAGGTCGCGGCCCAGGAGCACAGCGGTCAAGGCCGCGCCGGCGGCGTCGGCCAGC
>DAOUAG010000154.1:0-1932 GCA_034433815.1 Dehalococcoidia bacterium
AGAGCACAGGAAAGGAGACAGGCATATCATGTCCCGTTTCAAGCATTTGCGGCACCTCCTTATGGCGTTGGTCGCCGTAGGAATCCTGGCCGCCCTCGCCGCCTGTGGGGGCGGGGGCGAAGAGAAGACCCCGGCGGCCACGACGGGCGCTGCCACAGGCGCTGCCACGGCGACTGAGGCAGCCGGGGAGAGGGCGCAGGGCGGCGAACTCACCGTCGCCAGCTTCGAGTTCGCTTCGCTGGATCCCCACTTCTCCTCCTTCGCCCAGGACATCTCCCTCCAGCGCATGCTCTGGCGCGGGCTCTACACTCTCGACAAGGACAACAAGCCCCAGCCCAGCATGGCCGCGTCTCTACCTCAGATCTCCGCGGACGGCAAGACCTACACCATCAAGCTCCGTTCCGGCCTCAAGTGGTCTGACGGCCAGCCCCTTACGGCCAAGGACTTCGAGCTAGGCATCAAGCGCACCTGCAACCCGGTGATCGCCGGTGAATACGAGTACGTCCTGGACGCCGCCATCGTCGGTTGTGGTGAGCACTACAACAACGAGGCCGGATTCGACCAGGCCCTGGAAGACGCCATCGGCGTCAAGGCCCTGGACGACACCACCCTCGAGATCACGCTGAACCAGGCTCAGCCCACTTTCACCATCATCCTCTCGTTGTGGATGACCTTTCCTCAGCCCAAGCACCTCCTCCCCAACACCAGCGACCCCTGGCCTACGGACCCGACGAAGCTGGCCTATAACGGCCCCTACATCCTGACCAGCTACACCCCCAAGGCCGAGGTGACCCTGGCGCCCAACCCCAACTGGGCGGCGCCCAATGGCATCAAGCCCACTCTGGACAAGATCACCATCAAGTTCATCGATGACCTGGCCCAGGCCAACCGCGCCTTCGAGACCGGCGAGCTGGACTTCGCGAACGTAGACCGCACCCAGCTTCAGGCCATCGCTACCAAGTTCCCCAAGGAGTACGTCAAGTCCCTGAAGCCCTCAACCCGCGGTCTCGAGATGCAACTGAAGACGCCGCCCCTGGACAACTTGGACGTGCGCCTCGCCCTTTCCCAGGCCATCGACCGGGTGAAGCTCAACGAGGTCGTGGCTGGAGGCGGCAACGAGCCCACCACCACCTGGCTTCCCGCTGTCACCGGCGGCCCGCCGCCCGACGCCTTCGAGAAGGAGATCGGGTTCAACCCAGACTCCGCCAAGAAGCACCTCGCTGACGCCGGCTACCCCAACGGCCAGGGCTTCCCCGAGCTGACCATCCTAACCGGCGATAGCCCCGCAGCCAAGAAGACCGGCGAGTTTTTGGTGGAGCAGTTCAAGCAGATCCTAGGGATCACCGTCAAGCAGGAAGTAGTGGACTCCAAGACCCGCTCCCAGCGCTTCACCAACCAGCAGTTCGAGCTGTTCCCCGGCGGCTGGATCCAGGACTACCCCGATCCCGAGAACTGGATCGTCGGCCTCTTCGATACGGGCGGCACCCTCAACAACTACAACTGCTCCGACCCAGAGATCGACGCCCTCATCGAGAAGGCCCACTTCAACACCAATAACACCGAGCGCCTGCAGCAGTACGCCGAGGCCAACAAGCTCATCTCCACCCGTGTCTGCGGCATCGCCCCCTACTGGCACGAGAACGATCACTACCTCATCGCCACCAAGGTCGTGGGCATGAGGGAGAACATCGCGGGCCAGGACGCCGCCATGGCCGGCGACTGGATCGCTGAGGCCTGGGGTCTCAAGAAGTAACTCTGCACCGATACGTATCGCGAGCGGGCGGGAGGCATCCTCCCGCCCGCTCATGCTTCGAGGGCCTCAGCATGAGCGGGGGCGTGGCGCGAGTCCATGCAGCCAAAGAACCGCCGGAGGGCTGCGCTTTCCGGAAAGGGCCTGAGGGCCGATAATGGATGCACAATGACCGGTTATGT
>DAOUAG010000155.1:0-1659 GCA_034433815.1 Dehalococcoidia bacterium
GTGGTCATCCGTGAGGGCAGGCTAGAGCGGATAGCTTCCGTCGCTCTGGAGTCGCGCTTTCGCCCAGGCACCCGGGAGCACACAGGTATGACGGCGGCCCTGACGCTGGAGAGCGGGGAGAGTCTGGTGCTGGAAGGTCATGTCGTCGGTTACATCCCGCTGCGGAACCGGCGGCAGGGGATGACTACCCACATAGGTGAAGGCATGACCCAATACCGTCTTCTCGGCCGCACCGGTCTCGGCATCTCCGAATATCTTGACCAGGTTCAGTAGCTCGACGCCCTAACCCCAGCGATGTCCCAGCACGAGCTGGCCCAACGCCTCGCGGCGTTTCTGCGCCGCCACCACGGCGCCCGCGACGTGCGCATCGATGGCCTACGCCTGCTGACGGGAGGGGCGTCGCGGCAGACCTGGGCCTTCGATGCCGCCATAGAGCACGCCGATGGCCGCGCCGAGAGCGTGGCCCTGGTGATGCGCAGCGACGCGCGGCGGGGCCCGACGTTCATGTCGCGGGAGACCGAATGCCGTTTGCTCCAGTTGGCCTCAGAGGCGGGCGTACCCGTGCCGCGAGTCCACGCCATGGGGGACGAATCTCTCGGAATGCCCTTCTTTCTCATGCAGCGAGTCGAAGGCGAGACCATCCCCCGCCGTCTCTTGCGAGACGAACAGTACGCCAGAGCACGGGAGGTGATGACGAAGCAGCTCGGGACGATTCTGGCAACCATCCACAGGATCCCGCTGGGTGATGTAGCTTCCCTCGGCCTACCGACACCAGCGGTTGGCACGCCCGCCGCGGAGGCCGAGATGGGACGTTGGGAGGCCACGTACCGGGTGATCACCGTGGACCCCCACCCGGCCTTCGAGCTAGCCTTCCGCTGGCTGCGGGCGCGCATGCCTCCGGCGTCAGCGCCAGCCCTTGTCCACGGCGACTTCCGCATCGGCAACATCATCTTCGGCCCGGAAGGGGCACGCGCCGTGTTGGACTGGGAGCTGGCCCACATCGGCGATCCGATGGAGGATCTGGGATGGCTTTGCGTGCGCTCGTGGCGGTTTGGGAACGATCATCTCCCCGTCGGAGGGCTCGGCACGCGGGAGGAGCTGTTCGATGCTTACGAGGCCGCGGGCGGCGGGCGGCCAGATCCCGGCGTGGTGCGTTGGTGGGAGGTCTTTGGCAACCTGCGCTGGGGCATCATCTGCATCAGTCAGATGCGCGCCTATCTGGATGGCCAGAGCACGAGCGTCGAGCTGGCGGCCATCGGTCGCCGCACCGCTGAGACGGAGTGGGAGCTGCTGCGGCTAATGGAGGAGGGATGAATGCAGGACCGGCCCACGTACGACGAGCTGTTGGCGGCTGTGGAGCGCTTCTTGGACGAGGAGATCGTGCCCAACGTGCCGGGTTCCCGCGGTTTTCACGCCCGGGTAGCCGCCAACGTTCTTCGCATCGTGCGACGGGAGTTGGCTGCTGAGGAGGATCACCTGTCGGCGGAGTGGGAGGGCCTGGACGCCCTTCTCGGCGCCGAACCCCGGCCTGCCTCTTTCAGGGGCCTCCGCGCCGCCATCCGCGAACGGACGGCCCGCCTATGCGAGCTCATACGAGCTGGCGAGGCGGACAAAGGGCCGTTCCGCCAGGCCGTAGTGGAGCATGTGCGCCGCACGGTA
>DAOUAG010000156.1:0-9552 GCA_034433815.1 Dehalococcoidia bacterium
CTACCGGGCTGCGCTACGCCCCGACCGAGTTCATGCTAGCACGCAGCTTGCCGCCCAGCAAGGAAAAAAGGGGACCGCTTGCCCGTCCGCGCAAGGCGGCCGACTGCCTACAGCACGGCCTGCGCTAGGATTACGATGGTCAGGCCGGCCAGAGCCACAGAAGCGAACTCTGCCCCCGTCCGTAGGTCGAGGCGCGAGCCCAGGTAGTTATGCAATAGCCCCGTTGTGAGGTAGAAAGCCAGGAGGAGGAAGACGGCCGCGGCGCTGCCGCCCAGGGGGAGGAAGTCGGTAGCCCATGCCGCCTGTGCCATCAACAACCCGGTGGCGACGGCGTACGTCATGGTGCGGACGGTGTCCATAGCCTCCTCTCGCAAGAGCTCGATCCCCAGGAGGACGCTCGTCACGCCCACGGCGAAGGCCGCCGTAGCAACGGCCAGGTCGAAATCGAAAACGGTGGCGAAGAAGAGGAAGGCTGTGACATAGGTGGCGATGTTCAGGACCAACCTAGCGGAATGATAGCCGCCGGCCTTCCTGTCCACGGACTCGTACTCGGCCCGCAGGATGGCCCAGTAGGGAACGAGGGAAATAAGCCCAGCCAGGAGCGCCGGGTATCCCGAAGCGACCTCTTCGACGAAGAGGCCCGTGCCCAGGGTGAAGAGGACCGGTACGAAGAGGAAGAGGGCCGTGTCGTCCAGACGCTGAAAGCTGGCCCTGGGGTGCCCGCGTACCACAGCGTCCGCCGCTAACGCGGCCAGGCCGCAGAGGAGGAGAAGCAGCCAGTTCTGCGTCGGCTCGATGGCCAAGAAGGCCGTGAGTCCGAGCGCCAGGACGGCCGCCGAGAAGTGGATGCGGTCCAGGCGGCCGGCCGCTCCGGTCTGAGTTTGCGCCTCCCGGCCCCGGAGTATACCGCCGGCCCGGGAGGGCGTGAATTCCTTCACGATGTCTTAGGCTAACGGCTGGGTGCACCGGTGTCAACCGTCTTCCAACGCCGTTTTCCGGCTTCCATACGTTTATTCGAGAGCTCTTGAAGTGTAATTCCCGCTGGTTGCCTCGAACGGGCCGCGATGGGCTAATCATGCCCTCTGACTTCTGCTAACTGCTCCAATGTCAGGCGCAGACGGTCTCGCCAGCCGTCTCCCAGCTCCACCGTGACCATGGTGTGCCCTACCCGCACGCCCCGCGGCGCCATCGGTTCCAGCCGCTCGCGAGGCAAAACCTCTCCCTCCGGCAGCCTGATGGTGGCGGTGCCGTCTTCTATCGCTATCGAGTGAACGCCGGCCTGTTTTGCCAAGGTGCGCAGGGTGACGACATACAAGAGGTTTCGCGCCAGCGGCGGCGGCGGCCCGAAGCGATCCACCATCTCCTGGGCGATGGCGGCTACCTCCTCGGGGGTAGCAGCCGCGCTCAACCGCTGGTACAGCGCCAGGCGTTGGTTGATGTCCGGAACGTAGGACGGCGGCAGGTGGGCAGATAGGGGAAGATCGATGGCGATCTCCGGGCCCTCCCTCTCCGCGGGCGGTGGCTCGCCGCGAGATAGAGCCCGCAGCCGCTCGACCTCTTTGGCCAGGAGCTTGACGTAAAGGTCGAAGCCGACGGCGGCCATGAAGCCGCTCTGCTCTGTGCCCAGGAGGTTGCCGGCGCCCCTGATCTCCAGGTCTCGAAGGGCGATCTGGAAGCCCGCGCCGAGCTCCGTCGCCTCGAAGATGGTGGCCAAGCGCCGCCGCGCGGCATCGGTGAGACGCGCCTTGCGGTCGTAGAAAAGGTAGGCGTAGGCCCGCTGCGCCCCGCGGCCGACGCGGCCCCTGAGCTGGTACATCTGGGCCAACCCTAGCCTGTCGGCCTGATTCATGATGATGGTGTTGACGTTAGGGATGTCCAAGCCCGACTCGATGATGGTGGTGCAGACCAGGACGTCGGTGCGTCCCTCCACGAAATCCTCCATCGTTTCGGCCAACGCCTTTTCGTCCATCTGGCCGTGGGCCACGGCCACTCGCGCCTCCGGCACGATCTCCCGGACGCGCTGGGCCACGAGCTCGATGTTGTGCACCCGGTTGTGCACGAAGTAGACCTGGCCCCCGCGCTCCAGCTCGCGCACGATGGCCTCCCGCAGGAGGCGCTCGTCGAACTCGGAAACGTAGGTCTTGATGGGCAGGCGCTCTTCGGGGGGCGTCTCCATGGTGGACATGTCCCGGATGCCGCCCAGGGCCATGTATAGCGTGCGCGGTATCGGCGTGGCAGAAAGGGTCAGCACGTCTACCTCTCGCCGCATCTTCTTGAGGTGCTCCTTGTGGGCCACCCCAAAGCGCTGTTCCTCGTCGATGACCAGCAGGCCCAAGTCCCGGAACTGAACGTCCTTTTGCAAGAGACGGTGGGTGCCGATGACGATGTCCACCGTGCCCTCTGCCAACGCCTCCACGATGCGCTTCTGCTCGGCTTCAGAGCGGAACCGGGACAGCACTTCGATACGCACCGGGAAGGCGGCCAGGCGCTCGCGGAAGGTGCGGTAATGTTGCTGGGCGAGCACAGTGGTGGGAACCAGAACGGCCACTTGTTTGCCGTCCATCACAGCCTTGAAGGCTGCTCTGATCGCCACCTCGGTCTTTCCATAGCCGACGTCTCCGCAGACCAGGCGGTCCATAGGCCGGGGCGACTCCATGTCCCGCTTGACGGCGGCGATGGCGGCCATTTGGTCGGGCGTCTCAACGTAAGGGAACGAAGCTTCAAGTTCGGCTTGCCACGGGCTGTCGGGAGCGAAGGCATGCCCAGGGAGGACCTCCCGAGCGGCGTAAAGGGCCAGCAGGTCCCGCGCCAACCGCTGGACCGCCCTGCGCACCCTTTGCTTCGTCCGCTGCCAGTCGCCGGTTCCCAGCCGCGTCAGGTGTGGGGGGCGATCCGAGGGCCCAACGTAGCGGCTGACCCGCTCCAACTGGTCCGTGGGGACGTAAAGCTTGTCGCCCTCGGCGTAGTGGAGCTCGAGGTATTCCCGCTCATGACCATCGATGGTCAGACGGACCAGGCCGGCGAAGCGGGCGATGCCGTGGTCGACGTGGACGACGTAGGCGCCTTCGCTGAGACTGGCGAGGAAGGCCTCTCGGTCCACCGCCGGCCGCGGAGCGGCGCGCCTTTGCTTGGCGAAGCCGAAGATCTCGGCATCGCTCAGGAGCTCAAGATCCCTGCCATCTTCCGCCAGACTCCAGCCAGCGGGAAGCGAGCCCGGCACGAGGGTGGTGTGTCCAAGCTTTCCCGGGGCAGGCTCTACCGCCGCTGTCTCGCCCTCCTGCGCCAGGAGCTCGGCCAAGCGCTGGGCCTGCTGGGAGACGATGACGGTGCGCCGGGCCGGGCCACGGGCCGCTAGCTCGGCGGCCAGCCTACGGATCTGCCCTCCGTAGCCGGGAGGGCTGGTGAAGGGCAGGCGTAGTGCGCCATCCTCTTCGCCGGCTTGCCACCGCGAGAGGCGCAGGGCCGGGGCGTGGCGGGATAAGCGCTCTTCCAAGACCGGCCAGCCGACGATGGGGTCTGGCAGCCCCTTTGGTATCTCTCCCCGGCTCTCTGCCTCTTGGCGGCTGCGGTCTGCCTCCTGGCACGCCTCCTCGACGGCCGCGGCGAGCTCGCCCTCCTCGTCAACTACCACAAGAGCCTGGGGCGAGAGGTCATCCAGGAGGATGGCGGACGCAAGGAAGGGAACGTACGAGCTTCTGTTGGCGAAAGGCAGACCCTCTGACAGAAGCGCCATCTCCTCCTGGAACTTCTGGGCCACCTCGTCGCTACAGAGGGAGAAATCCAGGCGCCAACCCTGTAGTGATGCCGGGGCAGGTGCTTCCGTCGCTGGCAGGATATCGGCGGCGGTTACGGTGGCTACCGAGCGCTGCGTGATGGGGTCGAAAAGGCGGAGGCTTTCTATCTGGCGGCCGAGGAGCTCGATCCGCACAGGGTACAAGGCCGCGGGAGGATATACGTCGAGGATGCCGCCGCGGCGGCTGGCCTGGCCCGGCTCCTCAACCAAGGGCTCGATGCTGTAGCCGAGGTCCGCTAGGCCGCGCAGGAAGGCCTCCGGATCTAGTTCCCGGCCCAACGCCAGGCGGCGGCTGCCCTGCCGTAGCTGCTCGGGCGAGATGGTCCGTTGGGCCAGGGCTATTCCCGAGGCTACTACGATCACGGGCTCGCCCTGGGCCAAGGCATAGGCAACGCGGATGCGCTGGGCGACGGCCTCTGGCGCTGGGGGAAAGCGCTCGAACGGCAGGGTGTCGCGCTCGGGGAACCGCAGCAAGCGGCCAGGATCACCCAGCCAGGCGGCTATCTCCTCTGCCAGATCGTCGGCGCGTTGTGGCCTGGAGGCTAGCACCAGTACCGGGCTCGGCCAGCTCTTGGCCACAAGGGCGACGGTGGCGGCCTTGGCGGCGTCGGGCGCTATGGCGGTCAGGCGCTCGCCGGATTGGAGAGCGGCGTGGAGCCGACGCAGGGAGGGCGCGTCCTCGATGTAACTTAGGGCTGCTGAAAGGTTTATCGATTGCATGTGGGGATCAATGGACAACGCCTATAAGGGGCCCCGAACCCGCCGGGGCCCCTCCGAGAACCATGTTACCAGGTTGGATAGGCCTAACGGTTGTAGCGGTTCATGGCAGCTTCCAGACCCTCGGTGATTAGGGTCTGGACGGCATCGGCGGCGCGGGCAACGGCTTCCTGGAGGGCCTCTGCCTCAGCGTCGGACGGGTCGCTGAGGACCCACACGGCGATCACGTTCGGGTCCCAGGTAGGTTTGCCGTCCACCTGCGGCCTCCCAATGCCGATGCGCAGGCGAGGAAAGGATGCGGTTCCGATGGTCCCAATGATCGAACGCAGGCCTTTATGCCCGCCATGGCCGCCGCCCGGCTTCAGACGCAGCTTGCCCGGCGGCAGATCGAGGTCGTCGTATATGACCAGCATGCGGTCCGGCGGGACGCCGGCGTGGCGCAAGACGGCGGCTGCTGCGTGACCGCTGTTGTTGACGAAGGTGCGGGGCTTTACCAGGACGACGGGCACGTCGCCGATGTTCCCCTCGCCGATGGCCGCCAGGGCTCGCGTCTTCAGGTTGATGCCATGTATGCGGGCCAGGCGGTTGATGCACCAGTAGCCGACGTTGTGCCGGTTGTGCGCATAGGCGGGACCCGGGTTGCCGAGGCCGACGATGACCCATTTGTCCCGCGCCATACGGCCATTCTAACCCAGGGCCTGGGCTGGCGCCCGGAGGTCACTTGGGGCTTAGGACAGCAGGGGTCTTTGCCCTGGACTGCGCTACGATGCCGGGCAGAATGGAAAGGACTTGGTCGATTTCGTCGAGGGTGTTCTCGGGCCCGACAGTGAAGCGGAGGGCGGCGATGGCCCGCGCCATGGGGACGCCCATGGCCATCAGCACGTGGGAGGGCTCCCAAGTGTTGGATGTGCAGGCGCTACCGGCGCTGGCGGCCACTCCTCGCTTGTCCAGCGCCGCGAGCATGCTGTCGGATTCGGCCCCCTCGAAGCTGAGGTGGACGTTGTTTGGCAGGCGCTCTTCCGGGTGTCCGTTCAGGGTGACGCCGGGCACCGCCTGCATGACGCCCTCCAGCAGGCGACGAGCCAGCGAAAGACACGTGTGCCGGTAATCGTCGCGGTTGGCCTGGGCCTCCGCCAGGGCCACGGCGGTGCCGACGATGCCGGCCACGTTCTCGGTGCCTGCCCGGCGTTGCCGCTCCTGGCCACCGCCGCTCATCTGGGCCAAGAAGGGCGTGCCGCGCCGTATGTAGAGGATGCCGGTGCCCTTGGGGCCTCCAAACTTGTGCGCCGAAAGGCTCAGGAGGTCGACGCCCAGGGCATCGACGTTCAGGTGAAGGGCATTTGCCCCCTGCACGGCATCGGTATGGAACGGGATACGCCGCCGCAACGCCTTTGCTCTGGCGCGGATCGCTTCCCCGATGGCGGTGATGGGCTGGATGGTGCCGACCTCGTTGTTGGCCAGCATAATGCTCACCAACACCGTGCGTCGCGTGATGGCACGGGCGACGTCATCGGGGTTGACGCGCCCCCAGGGGTCCACCGGGAGGTATGTGACCTCGAACCCGAACCTCTCGAGGTACTCGCACGAGTGAAGGACCGCGTGATGCTCCACGGCGGACGTAATGATGTGGTTCCCCAGGCCCGCCTGTTGCTGGGCCAGTGCAACCCCCTTGATGGCGGCGTTGATGGACTCGGTGCCTGGCCCCGTGAAGACTACCTCCACCGGCCGGCAGCCGAGGCAGGCCGCAACGGTCCGCCGGGCGTCTTCGACGGCCTTGGCCGCTTCGCGCCCCAGGGCATAGACGCCGGATGGGTTCCCGAAGGCGTGGGTGAGGTAGGGCATCATGGCCTCCAGCGCCTTCGGGTGAAGCTGGGTGGTGGCAGCGTGGTCCAAATAGATGCGGGTTCTCATGGGCGTAGGCGGCGGCGTCGTGCTTACTTCAGGTTAGCGCCGCAAAGAAAGGCTGTCAAAGAGAACGGCACGAAGGGGGCAGGGTGTCACTCTAATACCGCTGCGGTAACCGACAGCACAGGAGGCAGGGTGCCCGGGAGCCGATGCCAGTGCTCGCCCAGTTCGGCCCCGTAGTACACCTCTCCGTTGCTGGTTCCAACGTAGACCCCTTCGGGCTCCAGACCATCGGTGTCGAGACCCTCGCGGTACACGCTCTGGTAGTCGGAGGGGCCGGGCAGACCCCTGGTCAGCCGCTCCCAGCTCTTGCCGGAGTCGCGGGTGCGGTAGACTGCGAGCTGCCCAGGAGCGACCCGAAAGTTGTCCTGTCCGTAGTCCAAGGGGACGACGAAGGCCGCATCCGGAGACCGCTTGGTGACGGCGATGGGGAAGCCGTGGAAGGAAGGCAGCCCTTCGGTCACGTCGTTCCAGGAGCGGCCTCCGTCGTCGGACCGGAAGACGCCCCAGTGCGCCTGGCCCCAGATGCGATCCGGATTCTTGGGGTCCAGCCGCATACGATGCAGCTCGTCGAGGCCAGCAGGGTCTTTGTCCGGCGGCAACTCGAATAGCTCCGGCATTTGAGCAGCCAGCTGGGCGAGCACCTGCCTGCTCATGCTGTTGGTGGCGACGGCCGCATGGGTGATGTTTTCCCACGTCTGGCCGCCATCGCTGGAGACGAAGGAGCCGCCGGCCGCCACGCAGAGAAAGATGCGCTTCGGATCGCGAGGGTCGACCTGAATCGAATGGATGCAGGAATCGCCGCCGCCTGTGCCCGTCCAATACTGGCGACTTGGATGGCGGTTGATCCCCTCTACAGGCTGCCAGGAGTAGCCCCAGTCTTCGCTCCTGAACAGCCCCGCGGGTTGCGTCCCCGCGAAGACCACGCCCGGCTCCTTCTCGTGCCCGGGCGCCACGTGCCAGACGTTGCCGATGACGCCGGGGGGCGTGTTCTGCCACTCGCCTGGCGCCCCGTGGGGCCCTGGACCAGGGTTGGGGCTACGCATGTCCGCCGGGAAGGCGAGGTTCTCGCTGCGATAGTCCCAGCTCTTTCCCAGATCTGTGCTCTTGGCTACGGAGCGGCCCCAGGCCCAGTGATTTGCCGCCGCGTAGAGGCGGGGGGTGCCGCCCCGCAGGTCTGCGGCCATGTGGTAGAAGGTCCAGCCGGGCAGGATGGGCTCCGATATCTCCCACCGTTCTCGCTTCTTGTCCGAGGTGTAGATGAAGCCTGCCTTCTTGGTGCCCACAAGGAGCATGACGCGAGGGGCCATAGCAATGGTTCCTTTCTGCCTGCACTAGCGGATTAGCCAACATACCACACCGCTGACCCAGGGCGAAAGCAGCGCGCCGCCGAGGGTGGACGCGGCAGGCGCTCAGTCCAACCCCGCTCGCCAGCGCCAGTAGTCGATGGCCCGGCGCAGGGCTCGTGCCCCCGCCTGGAAGCTGGCGAAGACGCCGATGCCCTCTGCCAGGAGCCGCGAGCGGATGCTGGCCATCACGTCCTCGACATGGCCCGGGTGGGCGATGGCGATGAACGGCTTGGCTGAACGCTCCCGGTGCGTCGCCAGGACCTCCACCATCTGGTCCAGCATGGCGGGGTTGTCCCGCAGGCGGCGGGCGATGAAGCTGGCTCCTACCTCCATGACGATGGCATCTACGTTGGCGTCGTCGTCCAGTATCTCCAGGAGGCGCCTCAGATTGCCGGGGGCAAAGCCCATCCCGATGGTGCCGCCTGCGTCCAAAGGGTTGCGGTAGCTGCCGCCGATGATGTTGAAGAAGGATGCCAGCTTTTCGTAGGAGGAAGGCGTCAAGAGTGGCACCTCTAGCCCCTCCCGCTCGAAGGCATCCGTGATGACGACGGACTGGCCTCCTGTCATGGCCACGAGGCCCACGCGGCGGCCGGTAGCAGGCTTGGCGTAGACCAGCGCCTTGACGGCGTCGATGGTCTCGTCCAGGCTCTCCGTTTGGATAACCCCTGCCTGGCGCATGGCCGCGTCCCAGACGGCGGGTGCGCTGGCCAGCGATGCGGTGTGGGAGTAGACGGCGCGGGCGCCTGCCGGCGTGGTTCCACCCTTCCATACCACCACCGGCTTGTGCCTCGCCGTCTCCCGCAAGACGCTGAGCAGACGGCGGCCATCCTTAGTGCCCTCTAGGTATAGGCCAATGATCTCTGTCTCGGGGTCCGCTGCCATGTACTCCAGGTAGTCAGGGGCGTCCAAGACTACGGCGTTTCCGAAGCTTACGGTCTTGGAGCACTTGATGCCTTGCACAGCGCCCACCAGGGAGAAGTTGATGCAGTGGGTGCCGCTCTGGCTGATGAACCCCACGTTGCCGGGGTCGCCTGCGGGTTGATCCATGCTGTGGCGGACGCCGAGCCTACGGTTGTAGATGCCCATGCAGTTGGGGCCGATGAGGAGCAGCCCGGCCTCGCGGGCCATCCGCGTGATCTCGTCCTGCGCCTTGACTCCCTCCTCGGTTTCGGTCTCGGCGAACCCTGATGTAAAGAGGGAGACGGCGCCGACCTTCTTGGCGATGCAATCGGCCACGATCCGGGGCGCCACGGACCTAGGCACGGCGCAAACGGCGTAATCTATCTCTGCCGGAATTTCGGCAAGGCTCTTGTAGTTCTTAACGCCCATCGCCTCGATGCCGGCGATCTCGTTGGGGTCGACCTGAACCGAGTACAGCTCACCCTGGAAGGTGCTCATGCAGTTGAGCCACATATAGCCCATGGCCCGCTTATCGCCGATGACAGCAACGGTGCGTGGGTTGAAGGCGCGGTCCAGGCGGCGGATCAGATCGTCGCGGTTAGACATGGGTGCAACTGGGCTTGGCGCTAGGCTGTTGTCGCCTTGCCACCGCAGCTATCCGACGACGATCCGGGCGTCGACGGCGATGCAGCCGTCCTTGTAGGCGAATACCGGGTTCAGGTCCAGCTCCTCGATCTCCGGGTGGGCCTCTACGAACTCCGAGAGCTTCAGTAGCAGCGACTCCAGGGCCGCGAGGTCGGCGGGCTCTTGCCCGCGCACGCCCTGAAGGACAGGGAAGCCTTTGATCTCGCGGATCATCTGGCGGGCGTCTTTGGGCTCCAGAGGAAC
>DAOUAG010000157.1:0-2081 GCA_034433815.1 Dehalococcoidia bacterium
CTCGAAGAGGCGCGTGCCGAAGGCCCTGGCTTTATTGATATCGGTCTTGTTCTGCTGTTGCACCTGCGCCTCCCTGCGTAAGAGGATTGATCAGCGAGAGACACCGCTGAAACTGGGACAGATATGAGCACCAGCATTCACCTGCTGCGAAAGGTGCCGTTCCTGGCCGCTCTGCCGGAGGGCGACCTTGAGGCGCTGGCCAGAAGCGCCACGCGCCGGCGATTCCGCAGGGGCGAGCTCGTCTTTCAGAAGGACGACCCGGGCGATTGCGCCTACATCATAGACGAGGGAGCGGTGCGCATCTACCTACCGGGGCTTCAGGGGAGCGATCTGACCCTGGCGGTACTCGGCCCTGGAGATTTCTTCGGAGACCTCTCCCTCCTCGACGGGCGCCCCCGCTCAGCTAGCGCTGCCGCCCTGAGCGATGCCTCCCTAATCACCATACAGCGGAGCGACTTTATAGCCCTCTTGCGATCGCGCCCGGACGCAGCGATGGCCGTACTAGCAGTGGTGGCGCGGCGGCTGCGGGAGACGGACGAGATGGCAGCGGACCTGGCGGGGCTAGACGCCGGGGGCCGCCTGGCGAAGAAGCTCTTGGAGTTGGCCGACGTTCACGGGGTCCCCTCTGCTGATGGCGTCCTTCTGGATCTGCTCCTGACGCAGGAAGATCTGGCTGCTATGATCGGAACCACCAGGGAGAGCGTGAACAGGGGGTTGAGCCAGTTCCGGCGGCAGGGCATCGTTGGTAACAAGGGCCGCCGGTTGGTGTTGAAGGACATCCCAGCTCTTAGGCGACGGTGCGGCTGAGGTCTTCCGCGGCTCTCAGGGGGCGTGCTCCCCGAACCTATGCGCCTCGCTTTACGAACCGGGAATGGCGCCTGGTGCGCAAGGGCTTCATCTCGACGGGGATGACACTGATGGACCCGTCGGTCTCCAACACGGCCATCCTGACGCCCTCCACCGTGGAAACGCCGTGCTCCCGGATGGCCATCATGACTTCGTCTTCATCGAGCCCTTCCCTGCGCAGGTTCTCGGTGATGAACTTGCCGTCGCTGATGAGGAGCGTCGGTGAGCCCTCTACCGTCCGCCGGAGGCCGGGCAGGCGCTGGCGGGCCACGGCGACGCCGTAGTTGATGGCGATGAGGGTGGCGGCAGCGATCAGGCCGCCCGTCACGGAGGTGTCCGGGCCCACCATGGCGTTCTGCACAGCGTTGGCGATAAGCAGGATAACGACGAGATCGAAGGGCGTCATCTGGCCCAGCTCTCGCTTTCCCGCAAGGCGTAGGCTCGCCAGGAGCGCGATATAAACGACGACGGTACGAGCGATTATCTCCCAGCCGTTGGTGCTCAGTTCGAACATGGGTTATGAGGCCTCTCCTGGCAGTGAGCCGGCGTCATCGGGCCAGTACCCTTCGAAGACGAAGGTAGCCGGGCCGGTGAGGAAGACATCGCCCTCTCCGGCCCATTCGACTGTGAGGACTCCGCCCGGCTGGCGGACATCGACACGGTCACCCGCAAGGCCTCGCAGGCGCGCCATGACGACGGCTGCGCACGATCCGGAGCCGCAGGCCAAGGTCTCGCCACAGCCGCGCTCCCAGACCCGAAGCTCCATGTTGCCTTGGTCGAGAATGCGCGCCACTCCGAAGTTGACGCGTTGCGGAAAGAGAGGATGGTGTTCGACCTCGGGGCCGAGCCGGTCCAGGGGGTAGTCTGCCACTGGACCGTCGATGAACGTGACGGCATGGGGGTTGCCCATAGAAACGCAATCGACGAAGATGCCCTCTCCACCCGCTTCGACGCGAAGACCCTGTACTGGTGGGCCGAGATCCGTCAGGACGGGGATCTCTTGCGGCGCAAAACGGGGCGTGCCCATCGACAGTCTCACCGCCCGTACTACGCCGCCGCTCCAGTCCACCTGGGCTTCCAGCACGCCGTGGACAGCCTCTACGGTCACGGTGTCGTCGTCGGGCCGCGCCAACCCGCGCTCCACCGCGTACTTGACGAGGCAGCGTACGCCGTTCCCGCTCACCTCGGCCTCGGAGCCGTCAGCATTGAAGAGGCGCATCCTCACGTTCGCCTTA
>DAOUAG010000158.1:0-14303 GCA_034433815.1 Dehalococcoidia bacterium
CAAATATAGTCTCCCTTTCGCAGTGTCCAACCGCGTAGTATATCAGGCGCGCCCTTGTGGCCACAAGGCGCTAGGCGCCGTCTGCTTCCCGGCGACGCCTTCGGGTGCGCTATCGGCCCTGCAGGTGGGTAGAGGCGACCTGCGGATCGCCCCCACGTCCGCCTCTGGATGCCCCACAGAATGTTGACATGCAGACGCCAGCACACATAGAATTTCGTTAACTGAATACGGCTCGCCGAACCCGACTGGGCGGGGGAACCACACCATCAAGGGGGGTGAAGCCGCGGAACGCGGCGGGGCTACTTTCCAGCCCCAACCCGTCAGCTAACCCCGTAGGCGTAGGAAAGGTCTTGTCCACCCGGATCAGGCCTTTATTTTTTCGCCCGTTGGTCACGCCCCAGGACCGCCACCAAGAGGGAGGTAGCCGATCGAGCCGAAGCAGCAGGCCGCCCCACTGGCCCACGGCACACTGACGGCGGATGCCGTCCCGCAGGTGCCCGGTGTATCACCCTACCTCGCGCCCCGGGCCACCGCTGTCGCCATACACCCTGCCGAAACGATTGGCCTCCCCGGCGCGCCAACCCTGGATCTGGAACGCGCCCTCCCCAAGCTCGGAGGCATCGCGACTTCCCGCTGGGCCCTCTTCAAACGAGCGCTGGAGATCGCCCCGGCGCTGATCGCCTTCACCGTCATCACATCCCTAGTTTGGGGGCCCGTCTTTATTCCCCTCCCCTTCGCGCTCTTCGTCACTGCCTTCCATGCCTTCTGGCTGTACCGCGCCCACATGACGGGCACCCACGCCTTCAAGGGATACCGGCTGTTGCGCCGCCACGCCCGCACCGATTGGCGCAAGGCGTACGAGGAACACCGAGCCTCTGGCGCACCCTGCCTGGAGTGGGATGACATCTATCACATCGTCATCATCCCCAACTACACCGAGGGGCTAGAGAAGCTGCGCAAGTGCCTGGATTCCCTGGCCGCCCAAGAGGTCGCCTCCCACATCATCGCTGTACTGGCTCTAGAAGAGCGGGAGGGGGAAGCGGCGCGTACGCGGGCCCGGGTCCTGATAGAGGAGTACAAGGACCGTCTGGGCGGCATCTTTGACACGTACCATCCGTGGGGCATACCCGGCGAAGTGGCAGGCAAGTCCTCCAACGAAAACTGGGCCGCCCGGCGCGCCAAGGAGCGTCTGGTGGATCAGGCTGGGTTCAACATAGACCACCTGACCATCACGAGCTGCGACGCCGACACGGTGTTCGACCGCAAGTACTTCTCCTGCCTGACCTATAAGTTCGCCACGGACCCGAACCGTTACCGGCGGTTCTGGCAGGCGCCCATCTTCTACTACAACAACATCTGGGACGTGCCCGCGCCTTTGCGCCTCCAGCACGGCCTGAGCGGGTTGAACCACCTGGGTCGCCTCTCCCGCAGCTTTCTCAGGATGAATTTCCCCCAGTCCACGTACAGCCTTAGCCTGCGCATGGCTCACGAGGTCGGCTACTGGGACCCAGACGTGATCCCAGAGGACTGGCACATGTTCCTGAAGTGCTTCTACAGCCTGAACGGCGAAGTGGACACCGAAACGATGTTCACGCCCCTTTACATGGACGGCATCCGGTCGCGATCCTACTTGCGCACCTTCCCGAACTACTTCGATCAGGTACGACGCCACGCTTGGGGCTGCACCGACATCCCTTACGCCGCCGAGCAGGTGCTGCGCCGGCGGCACATCCCCTGGCGCCGCCGCCTGGGCCGTCTGTGGGCCCTCTGCCAGAGCCACATCCTGTGGTCCACCCAGTGGTTCCTGGTCACGGGCGGGCGGGCAGTGCCCCTGTTCTTGATGTCGCAGGGCCTGGCCGACATGCCCAGTTGGTTCCCCGACACATCCCGCTGGCTGCTGGCACCCTGCGCCGGGCCACTGTTGCTGATGATCGTTCTGGACACCATCATGCGGCCCAAGCGGCCCGCTACATTCCACTGGTGGCTCTTCCCGGTGCAATATGCCCAATGGTTCTTCATGGCGGTGATCACCTTCTTCACCTCCGCCTTGCCGGCCCTCGATGCCCAGCAGCGACTGGCCAGAGGGCGGCGTCTAGAGTATCGCGTTACCGAGAAAGCCTAGCGGTTGCCGGCAGGTGCGCGGGCGGCCAACCCGCCAGCCGTCAACCACGTATCAGATCACTTCGGCTACGAACGATTATGCTTCGAGCTAACCCTCGTTGGCGGCTCCGGCGGCCGGGCGCTTGAACACGAAGTAGCTCGTCTCCATGCGGATCAGGGGATGCACCGCGGCTATCTCCCAGCCCTCTTTGCCCAGAGCATCCAGATAGCGCCGGACGAAGCCAGTGCGATGCTCGCCCTGCTGCCGTATGAACTCTACACCCTCCGAGGAGATCCTCCCCCGGAAGTCCACGTATGCGACCTTGTACTCCCACCCAGACATCGTCGCCTCCTTTCGCGGCGAACCGGTGGGGGCTGGCCACCCGCTTCCTCCATTATGCACCGCCGCAACCGACTCGGAGCGGTCACACTGCGGCAGCTCGCCCGGAGGGCCTGCGGGGCGTATGCTGCGGGGAGGAGGTATCGCCATGGAGATTTTGCGCACGCCAGAGGAACGCTTCCGGGACCTGCCCGGCTATCCTTTCGCCCCGCATTACGTACAGGTTCCCACCGGCGACGGTGGCCTACTCCGAATCCACTATGTAGACGAGGGGCCCAGTGACAGCGAGCCCGTCCTCATGCTCCATGGCGAACCATCATGGAGCTTCCTGTACCGGAAGATGATACCCATCATCGTGGAGGCCGGCCTTCGAGCTGTTGCGCCGGACCTCCCCGGCTTCGGCAGGTCCGACAAGCCAGCCAAGCGCGCGGACTACACCTACCAGCGGCATGTGGATTGGATGGAGGCCTTTCTTCTCACCGTCAACCTGCGCAACATCACCCTGGTCTGCCAGGACTGGGGCGGCCTGATAGGCCTGCGGCTGCTGGCGGCCCACCCGGACCGCTTTCGCCGGGTGGTAGCCGCTAACACGTTCCTTCCTACCGGCGACAACCCGCCCGGAGAGGCCTTCCTCCGCTGGCGAGAGTTCTCCCAGACGGTGCCTGACTTCCCTGTCGGGCGCATCGTCAACGGTGGATGCGTGACGGACCTGCCCCCGGAGGTGATCGCCGCATACGACGCACCCTTCCCCGATGAGCGCTATAAGGAGGGTGCCCGCCAATTCCCCCTGTTGGTGCCCATCTCGCCGGATGACCCCGCCGCCGCTGCCAACCGCAAGGCCTGGGAGGTGTTGCGCCAATGGGAAAAGCCCTTCCTCACCGCCTTCAGCGACTCCGATCCCATCACCCGGGGCGGCGACAGGGCCTTTCAGGCGCTAGTGCCAGGGACCAAGGGGTTGCCCCACAGGACGATTGCCGGGGCGGGCCACTTTCTACAGGAGGACAAAGGAGAGGAGCTGGCCCAGGTGGTGGTAGAGTTCGTGCGAAGCACCTAGGCCGGCGACAGGCGCGGAGGCCGGCTAAGCCCCTCGCTGGCGCGCCAGGTAGTCCAAGATGAAAGGATTGGCCTGGCGCTCGAAGCCTATGCGGGTCTCCCTCATGTGTCCAGGCAGGACGATAGTGTCGTCAGGCAGAACGAGAAGCTTCTTGACGATGCTCTCCATCTCCTGCCGGTAATCGCCGCCCGGCAGATCGGTCCTCCCGATGGAGGCCTGGAACAGGGTATCGCCGCTGAACAGCATGCCCTCGGTATAGAAGGACACGCTGCCCGGAGTGTGGCCCGGGGTGTGAATGACGCGAAGCTTGACCCCGGCCACCTCCACCTCGTCTCCATCCGAGAGGAAGGCGTCCGGCTCCGGCGGCGGCTCCACCTGCTGGCCCAGTAAGGCGGCCGCGCTGGCGGCCGCGCTGCGGGCGATGGGGAGATCGCCTTGGTGCAACAGGAACTTGGCGCCAGTGGCGGACTGAACGCCGCGCACGCCCATGATGTGGTCGATATGGGCATGAGAGTTGGCGATGATCTTGATCTTGACGCCCATGTCCCGCGCCAGGGCCAGGATTTCCTCCGGCTGGTCGCCAGGATCGATGGCTATCGCCTCTCCTGTCCTGCGGGAGCCGATGATCCAACAGTTCTCTGCGAACACCCCCACCACGATCCCGCGAACGATGATCTCGCTGACCTGGGTATCAGCCATCGGTGTTTCTCCTCGCAGTGGAAAGCTTCTCGGCGCCCGCTGGAATGCGCAGGTGGCAGGTGTCGTTCAGGCGTAGGAGCACCGCGCGCCCGGCGCCACCTATCTCCAGCTCTGTAAGAGACGCATTATCGATATGAAACGGAATGGGTCTGCTGTACCCCCTTCCCAGGAACTCCATGACCGCCACTACGATCGGGCCCGCGTGGGTGACGATGGCCACAGCCCCGTCCCCGCTGTGCCGGCGCACGATCTCCTCCACAGCCGTCCTCACCCGATCCCGGAAGGCCGCCCGGCCCTCTTCCCCGGGATAGGACGGGAACTCCGGGCCATCGCTGGCTAGGGCCTTTATGATGTCAGGAGCCCGCTGACCAATCTCTGGCCAGGTCAACCCGGAGAGGGCTTCGCCGAAATCATACTCTTGGAGACGCTGATCGGGCACCGGCTCCAGGCCGCAGGCGCCGGCGATGATGGCGGCTGTATCGAAGGCGCGGCGGAGGGGGCTGGCGTACACAGCGGCGGGGCTAAGGGCCGCCAGGCGCCGGGCCACGCGCTGAGCCTGAGTGACGCCCCGCGGCGTGAGGGGATACTCCCGGCGGCCCTGGAGACGGAACTCCACGTTTCCCTGAGACTCGCCGTGACGAACGAGGAAGAGGCGCACCTTAGCGGTTTACCTTTCGACGGCAGGTGCGGCACGACCAGCGTTGGTACGATTTGGAAGGCCATCCGCCGGATTCTCCCTGGAAGATCCACACGTCGGGGGCCGCAAATACGGCTTCCATGATCCAGCGCAGCCAGCCCTTGGGCAGCTCCTCAACGTCCCATGAGCGGCCACCGCAACGCTTGCACGGCGGGCCGTTTTCCAAGAGGCGACCGCTCATGGGCGTCGCTGCGCGAATAGCCACTTAGCGGGCAATTTCCAGGAGCTGATGTAGCATCCGCGCCGTGGCGCCCCAGATGCGGTGCCCGTTGTAGGAGAATGCTGGCACCAAGACCTCCCGGCCCTGATGCTGGCGCACCTCGAGCTCCAGGTTGCTCTCGTCCAGGAGAAAGCTCAGCGGAACCTCAACCACCCGCGCCACTTCGCGCTCGTTGAGCACGTACGGATACTGGGAGTCGTAGCACAGTTGCCCGACATAAGGGGTGACGCGGAAGTTGCTGATGGTCACCATGTCATCCAGTTGTCCAATAATGCGCACGTGCTCTGGCCGTACGCCGATCTCTTCGAAGGTCTCCCGCAGCGCCGTGGCCTCCAACGACTCGTCATCGTCGTCGCAGGCGCCTCCCGGAAAAGAGATCTGCCCCTTATGATGCTCGACGTGGTTGGTGCGCTCGGTGAAGACCACAGAGGGCTCCCCGTTCCAGGTGGTCAAGAGGATCAAGACAGCGGCCGGCGCCGCAGCCGGATGATCGATCCGGCGTGGATTGTAGTCAGCGAGGGCCTGACGCACCCTTTCCAGCAGCTCTTCCCCGCCCATGCTAATTCAATATTTTACCGCCGGCCCAGCGGGCCGTCACGTCAACTCCAGGGTCGCGCGCACCTGCGCCATCTTCTCGCGAAAACTTAGCAGGTCGAAGACAGACCAGCCGCGTACGGCAATCTTGCGCAGGTGATTGTAGATGTCGCGCCTAAGCGCCAGAAGCGAGCCGCCGCCCGGCTGGCAGACCAGGTCTTCCAGCACCTCTAGCGCGCGTTCCAGTGCCGCCTTCAGAGCGTTGTTCCTTTCCGTCAGTTTGGAGATAGCCAAGGAATCCTCCGGCGGAAGCCCTAACACATCCCTGATGTTATCGACGACGCCGGACACCTCCTCGTTGCTTTCCGCCGCCCGGCTGAGCGCCTCCTGGGCCCGTGCCAGCAGCTCCGCCAGCACCTGATTATCGCGGTGCAAGTGCTCTGCCGCGCTGTCCCATTCTGCGACAAGCGACTCGATGAGCATCTGCGATACCTGGGCCACGTCCTGCGCAAACAGCGTCTGGAGCTCCGGCAGGATGTTCTGCATGAGGGCGGCCTGCAAGCCGCGCAGGGACTCAACGGCATTCGGTCTCATGTTCTCAAACCCCCATCAAGTCGATGATCTCCAGCTCCAGGCGCCCGATGTTGCGGCCCAAGAGCGCCATCATGATGCTTCTAGTCCGCCCGTCGCAGAAGGATCTGGCGCCGGTTATAAAGATGGCGGCTAGCTTGACGTTGCCGAGGACTTCCCAGAACCGGACGGCTTCCTCATCCACCTTCAGGCCAGACGCTTGCTCGTACATGCGGTAGTACTCGCTGCGATCCACGAGACCGCCGATACGCTCGTCGCCGGCCCAACGCCACGGGCGGATGCAGGCCCAGGCCACGTCCTCCATGGGGTCGCCCAGGTGTACCATCTCCCAGTCGAGGATGCCCCGGATACGGCCTTGATAATCGCAGAGGAAGTTTCCCGTCCGGTAGTCGGCATGCACCAAGACGATCTTCTGGGCGGGCGGCGGGAGGTGCCGGCGCATCCAGCGAAACGCGCCCCGCAGCACAGGCTGCGGCTCCAGGCTGTCCTTAGCGACCACCTGTTCCCACTTCTCGATCTCCATGAGGGCGCAGGCGCTGGGGTCTGGCGGGACGCCCAGGAAGTCCAGGCCCAACGCCCGCCAGTCCAGATGGTGGATCCGGGCCAATATGTCTACAAAGTCCTGCGCGATCTGGGAACGCACCTGGTAGAAACGCGGGTCCATGACGATCTTCTGCGGGCTGGTCTCGCAACCATCGATGCGCTCCATGACGAAGAAGGGGCGATCCAGCCATGAGGTATCCTGCTCCAGCCAGTACATCTTGGGGACGGGAATACCTTGCTTGCCGACGGCCTCCATGACCCTGAACTCCAGGTCTCGCTCGGTCTCTAGCAGGCTGGCATCAGGGTCGCGGCGCAAGATAAAGCCGCGCCGCTGCTCTACGCCCCCTTCCTCCCAACGGGCATCGAAGGACCAGGTCTCGCGGGAGGCGCCACCGGGTATGCGGTGAAGATCGCTTACGGCGATGTGTTCCGCCGAGGGAAGCTTCGTCTTAAGATAGGCCTCTATCCTTTCCAGCATGTTCGCCTCGCTGCACACAAGGGCGTTGGAGCAGCCGGCGCTCTGGGGGCCCGTTAGAGGGATGGTGGGCCCGGCAGGATTCGAACCTGCAACCAACCGGTTATGAGCCGGTCGCTCTGCCCTTGAGCTACGGGCCCGCCAACCGGATTGTATACCTGACAGTTAACCGTATCAACCACGGCTATTTTGTAACGTCGCCTCTCGCAGCACCGTCTCACCCAACGGAAGCAGCATTACTTTATGTCATCGACAGCAATGGTTCCGAGGGTAGAGAATTGACGAAACCGAGCGATTTCAGTCCCCACAATGCGTTGGAGGTAGACAGCCAGCGGCAGATCAACCGTCACGTCTGGATGTTGCGGGTGACCGGCGCCATCCTCCTCGTGATAGGTTGGGCCGCTGTGTCCCTTTTGCACCCGAACACGACCGAGTTGGCGGTAAACACGGCGGTTTTCGTGGCCCTAGGCTCATACGGCTTCCTCGCGGCCGCCCAGAGCCGCCGGGCAGCCACGAACATGGAGCGCAAACTGCGCCTCGGCCTGCTGGTCCACAACATGGAACTGGAAAACATGGCGATGCGGGACGAATTGACGCAGCTCTTCAACCGCCGCTACTTCTTCGAGCGTCTGGAACGCGAACTGGAAACCGCCCGGGGCTTCCAGAGGCCCCTCGCCGTCATGGTCATGGACATCGATGGTATGAGGGAGATCAACGCAGTCTACGGGTATCGCACGGGCGATGACGTGCTGGCTGCGTTCGGGGGATTCGTCCTGGGTTGCATCCGCGGCAGCGACGTGCCCGCCCGCATCGGTGGCGACGAGTTCGCCATCATCCTGCCAGATACGCCGGAGGGGGCCGCCTGTATGCTGATGGACCGCTTGATGCAGCGCCTGGCGCAGGCCGACCTGATGCAGGACTACGACATCAGCCTTAAGATATCGGCATCCTTTGGCGTGTCGGGCTATCCCTGGGGTGGCCAGACGGTGGATGCCATCGTGCAGGCGGCTCAGGCCTCCGCCAAAGCCAACCACCGCGCCCGACACGAACAGACAGGGTTTCCGAAGGAGACGCCAGCGGAGGGAGCGATTCCCTCCATCTTCCTCAAGGATGCCGATCCCGATTAGGCATGAGGAGAGGCTGAGTGGCGCGGCTCAGGCCAGGCCGTGCTTGCGAACCAGGGCCTCCACGGCGGCGATATCGGAGTACACGCGGTGGCGTAGCCCCTCCCGCTGCTCGGGCGGCACCGGCGATGTGGGCGTCGACACCAGCGCGCCAAATTGGACGCCCACGATCTGCCATAGGGCGATGGCCACTAGCTCCGAGCCGTAAAGCCACTCCTCCCGGTCGATGGGCCGGCCCAAGTGGCGTTCCAGCTCGTCCAAGTAGTAGGCCACTAGCTCCTCGGCGTTGGGCGGCTGCTGATAGTTCAAGAATCGCCCCACGTCCGCAGACGAGAGCCCCTCGCCCACTATCTCCCAATCTATGACCACCGTCTGGGGCCCGCCCGGGCCATCGCGTATCCCCAGGTTCCTGTTGTCGAAATCGTAATGGCAAAGGGTTCGCGGCAGGGGCCGCACCTTCTCCAAAAGGCGCTCCGGCTCCCGGTACAGCGCTTCGACCCAGCGCCGCGTCCCCTCATCCAGAGAGTCAAGCAGCCTGAGCACCCCCTCTTGCAGCCAAGGCCATTTACCAACGATGTACTGGGAGGCCTCCGAGGGGTGTTTCATCCCGTCCATTATGTCCACCACGCAGCGATAGAAGTAGTCCACCGGCCGCTCCAGCCCCATGAGCCAGGGGTAGCTCAAGACGTCCTGTCGCTCCCAGAACGCTGCGTGGAAGGCGGCCAGATGCGAAAGGATGGTACGCAGCGTGGCATCGTCCAGCGCCTCCGTCATGCCGAGGCGGGCCATGTCAGCCCGCACGTCCTCCACGAAGGCCCAATACTGATCCCGCTCTGGCCGGTGGATCACGTGGATGTACGGCACGTGGAACGAACGGGGCACCATGCTGTAAAGACCCGCTTCGAAGGCCCGTAGCTCACGATGGTCAGTGTCCCCCGTCAGCATCATGACGGCGTCCATCCGGGGCAGCACGCGCAGGATCATGCTGGACCGGCCAGTCCCGGTAGAGCCGCGGTAGTCGTAGGCGATCTCAAAAAACTGCTTATCTCCGAACCGCGGGAACTCGAAAGGATCGGGGTTGATGGTGAAGGCCGTGACCTCTACGCTCGGGTCACCATGGGCCTTCGCCGCCAACCATGACAGGTAATCGGCGCCGATCTGCTCGATGGACGCCGGCTCTCGGGGCTGCATAGACACCGCCTCCTCACGATGCCAGTTTTCACGCCGCGTCATCCTAGCCCCCGAAGTGGGCTAGCCCGGTGGCCCACCCTCTTCTGCCAGAAAGTCCAGCACCGCGCGCATCACGGCGTCAAGCTGATCGTGGTGCACCCAGTGCCCAGCCTTTTCGATGACCACCGAGCGCCGATTCCTGATGACGGAGCACCGGCCGTCCTTGTCGGGATCCAGAGCCCAGCTCTCAGCCCCCCGGATCAACAGGGTAGGCGCCGTGATCTGGGCCCAGATGTCGCGGGCGTCCTCCAGGTTGAAGCCATAGGGGGAGTGTATTCTGACGTAGTTGTCGAACTTCCATGAGTACGTGCCGTCTTCGTTGCGCCGCGTGCCGTGCAGAGTCAGGTGCCGGGCCATCTCCGGACTGAGGTGGGGGTTGGCTTCCATCATCCGGCGGGTGGCATCCTCGAGAGTGGCGTAGCGCCGGGGCTTGCGCCTCTCCATCTCATGCATGTGGTCGATCCACTGGCGCATGCGCAGATGGGCCGGAGGAATGGTGAAGACAGGGGGGCCCCAGCCCTCGATGGCGACCACCTTGGCGACGCTCTCCGGGTAGATCCCAGCATACTTGAGGACGATGGCGCCACCCAGCGAGTGGCCCATCACGGTGAGGGGCTTCGGCAGGCCGTTGGCCAGGGTGGCCACATCCAAGACGAACTCGGGCAGGCTGTACATCCCGCCGATGGCCCAGGCGCTATCGCCGTGGCCCCGGAGGTCGGGAGCATAGATCGTATACCAGGGGCTGAGCCTCTCCGCCACGAAGTCCCAGTTGCGGCAGTGGTCCTGGCCACCGTGAACCAGTAACAAACTGGGTTTCGGCGTGTCGCTCTCTCCCCAGATCACATAGTGCATGCGCAGGCGCTGGGATTCGTAGTACGCTGATCTCGGCTCAAGGGGTGGCATCAAGGCTCCTTCTGCAACATCTCGAAGACCGTGCTGTAGATGCTGGTCTCGCTGCCCGGTATGAGGAAGGCCCCGCAGACCTTTTCGTAGAACGACGCCGGGCCGACCCCGCCGATGATGGCGTAAGCGTAGCCCATCTCCCGCATGGACTCCAAGCAACGAAGCAAGAGGGCCGCGCCGATGCCCTTGCCTCTGAGCTCCGGTAACACCCCCGTCGGTCCGAAAAAGCCGCGGCGGGAGCACTCATACGCGGCAAAGCCCACGATGCGGGGCCCCTTGGTGGCCAAATAGGCCGTGATGGGCCAGTGAATGAAAGCCCGATCCGCTTCCACGCCCCAGAGGGGATTGAACGTATCCGTCACGAATGACCTCATGCGATCCCTGTCCCAGGGGTCAGCCCGCCGGATCGCTACGCCCTCGGCCTCTGCCCGGCGGATGTAGGGCCCGGGATCGGGCAAGTCATAGAGCCGGACGAGCATATCAGGCATGGCGCGGTTATAATATCAGAACCCTGCCCGGTCTCAGGGCAGGCAAGGAGGCCCCAAGGGTGGCATACCTCAAGGTACGCGTCACGCCCCGGGCCCGCTGCAACAGCGTTGAGGGCTGGTCCGGCGATGTGTTGCGCATCCGAGTACAGGCGGTGCCAGAGAGAGGCAAGGCCAATGAGGCCGTTTGCCGGCTGCTGGCGGAAGCTATCGGCGTCCCGGCATCGCGAGTCAGCTTGCGCCGGGGCGAATCTTCCCGGGAGAAGCTCCTCTTCATCGATGGCCTCAGCGATGAAGAGCTAAGGCGCCGTCTACTGGGCCAGACCTGACGGCCTCTTATTCGAACTCCCAGACTCCGCCCTCCTTGAAGGCCTTCAGCACCCGGCGCGCCACCACCATCCTGTGCACCTCATCGGGCCCGTCATAGATGCGGGCAGCGCGGGCCGCCCGGTACATCGACTCCAATGGCGTGTCCCCGGAGACGCCCAGGGCGCCATGCACCTGGATCGCCCTGTCGATGACGTCGTGGAGGATCTTGGCGCCGAAAAACTTGATGAGGGAGATCTCAACCCGCGCCTCGCTGCCCTGGTCGATCTTGTGGGCAGCGTGCAGAGTCAAGAGACGCGCGGCCTGGATTTCGGCCACGGAGTCGGCGATCCAGTTCTGCACCGTCTGCTTTTCCGCCAGCGTGATGCCAAAAGCCACCCTTTTCAAGGAGTACCGGCACATCATCTCGAAGGCCCTCTGCATCTGCCCCAGCCAGCGCATACAGTGGTGGATTCGGCCGGGCCCCAGGCGCTTCTGGGCGATGCGGAAGCCATCGCCCGGATTCCCCAGCGTATTGGTTATCGGCACCCTAACGTCCCGGTAGATGATCTCGCAGTGGTTGCCCGCCGTCTCGCCCATCACCGGAACGTTGCGAACGATCTCTACGCCCGGAGTATCGGCGGGCACGATGATCTGGCTCATGCGGTTATGAACCGGGGCGTCGGGATCTGTAACCGCCATGACGATGAAGAAGGCAGCCCCTATACCTCCGCTGGTGAACCACTTGTGGCCGTTGATCACCCAGTCATCGCCATCCCGAACCGCCCTAGTCTGAAGCATGGTAGGGTCTGCGCCGGAGACCTCCGGTTCGGTCATGGAGAAGCCGGAGTGGATCTCGCCCGCCACCAGCGGCTTAAGCCAGCGCTCCTTTTGCTCCTCGGTGCCGAACTGCCAGAGGATCTCGGCGTTGCCCGAATCGGGGGCTTGGGCGCCGAAGGCCCGCGGGGCGAAGGGGCTGCGACCCAAGATCTCGTTGATATAGACGTAGGGCAGGAAGCCGATGCCCATGCCACCCGCTTCTGCCGGCAGGTGGGGCGCCCACATCCCCATGGCCTTGACGCGACCCTGGAGTTCCTTCCACAGGGCTGTATGATCCTTCGTTTCGTCCGCGAGGAACTCCTCGTTGGGGTAGATATATTGGTCCATGAAGTCGCGGACCTTCTTGCGCATCTCCCTTATCTCAGGTGTTAACGTGAAGTCCGGCATGACACCTCCTCCTAGCGCGGCGCCAGGTCTCTGATGGCCGCTATGCTCTGGCCCGCCTGCTCTTCCGGCTCCTGGGTAGTTGGCACAATGGCTAGCACCGGCGTAGTTACCCCGGCTCTAACGTAGGCCTGAATCCTATCCGAAATCCGTTTGCTGTCCCCCCAAACCAAAATCTCGTCGACAACGGCGTCAGGCACGAGTTGCACAGCCTCCCGACGGTCGCCCCTTGCCCAAGCCTCCATCACCGGTTGTAAGGAAGGACCGCGGCCCAGCCAGCGATGGAAAGCGTAATACACGGGCGTCGTCAGGTAACCGGCGATGGCAAACTTCCCTATGCGCCGGGCCGTGGCCTCGTCATCCGTGGGAACCACGAAGATGCGGCACACGACGTCCAGAGCGTCCGGTTTTCGGCCATTGGCCGCGGCAGCTTCACGGGCCACAGCCACCACTCTGGCCGCATCTTCCGGCGATAACCAGTTGATGATCACACCTTCGGCTAAGCTCCCGGCCAGGGCCAACATCCGAGGCCGGAGGGCGGCCACGTAGATGGGCGGCGGCGAGGCGGGTGGGCGTGCCAGCCGCATGCCTTCGACCCGGAAGGACTCCGCGGCAAAGGAGACCTTGCCGCCGGCAAAGGCTTGGCGCAGGAACTCTAGGACGTCTCGTACCCGGGCCACGGGACGCCTGAGGGACACCCCGTTCCAGGCTTCCACGATGGCTGGCGAACTGCTACCGATGCCCAGGCAGAACCGGCCGGGCGCGGCCTCCGACATGGCCGCGGCGGTCATGGCCAGAAGGGTAGGCGTGCGAGTGAAAACGTTGGCGATGGCGGTGCCCAACCGCATGCGGCTCGTCCAGGCCGCCGCCAAGGCCAGAGGCACGAAAGCATCGGCGCCGTTCACTTCCATCGTCCAAACGTCCGTATAGCCGAGGGCCTCAGCCTGCCGCAGGACATCCTGGTGGGAGGCCAAGGGCAGGCCATCCAACGGGAAGGTGATGCCCCAACGCTGGCTCATGGAGTAAACCGTGGCTCCCGCTTCTCGAGAAAAGCTCGCACTGCCTCGGCATGCTCCGGAGAGCGCCGCATCTCCCGTATGGCGAACCCCTCGAAGGTCACGACCCGACGCAGGTCATCCTGGACCGCGTTGTCGTGGATGAGCCGCTTCGCGGCCCAGACCGCGCTCGCCGGGTTGGCAGCGATCTCCTCGGCCAGGGCCATGGCCTCATCCATCAGCGTCTCGTGGGGCACCACGCGGTCGACAAGGCCCCGCTCCTTCGCCTCTTGGGCGTCGATGATGCGGCCGGTGAGGGCCAGGAACAAGGCATTGCCCAGGCCCGCCACCTGCGGCAGATACCGCGTGCTACCGCATTCAGGAGTGAGCCCCACCTTGACGAAGCGCGCCGAGAACTTCGCCCGGTCCGAAGCGATGCGGATATCGCAGGCCAGCGGCATGGTCAGACCGATGCCGACAGCGTGGCCGTTTATGGCGGCGATGGCGGGTTTGGCGCGGCTCAGGGCTATGGGCACCTCCGGGCTGCCCTCCCTAGACGTTAGAGGAGTGGGGCCGCCTTCCTCAACAGAAGAGCCGAGCGCCTCAGAGAAGGAGCCGATATCGCCGCCGGCACAGAATGCCCTACCTGCGCCTGTAATCACCAGCACGTGCACTTGCCGGTCGGCCGACGACTCGTCGAGAGCCGCGAGGAACTCGCGTTCCATGCGGGGGCTCCAGGCGTTCAGTTTCTCGGGCCGGTTGAGGGTGATGAGGGCGACCTTG
>DAOUAG010000159.1:0-1843 GCA_034433815.1 Dehalococcoidia bacterium
CACCGCTCGCCAGCGTGATCTCGGCGCCGGTGATGGGCTTGAGGCCCCAGGCGCGGGCGCACTGGGCGAACTCCATTGCCCCGTGGAGGCCGTCGTGGTCGGTGAGGGCGAGGGCCTGGTACCCCAGCTCCCGCGCCCGCAGCACCAGCTCCTCGACGTGCGAGGCGCCCTCGAGGAACGAGAAGTTGGAGTGGGCGTGGAGTTCGGCGTAGGGCATCGGTTACAAGATCGTCATTTTCGTATATACTGAATGCGAATTGGTGATACCAGGAGGCTTGAAGTGGCTACAACCACCCTTTCCGCTAAGGGATGGGTCGTCATCCCCAAGGAGATCCGCGAGCGATATGGCCTGAAAAAGGGCGACAAGGTCCACCTCATCGACTACGGCGGCGTGGTCGCCATTGTCCCCGCTTCGCGGGACCCTATCGCCCAGGGCCACGGCATGCTCAAAGGCGGGCCTTCGCTGACGAGGGGTCTGCTGGAGGATCGACGCTGGGAGCTGGAACAGGAAGAGCGCGGTCTGCCGCCGCCTAAGCCGCGGCTGTGATCGAGAAAGCACCGCTCTTCCTCCTCGATAGCTTCGCGCTGCTGGCTTTCTTCCAGGCTGAGCCCGGTAGCTTGAAGGTGCGCGAGTTGCTGGAGCGCTCGCAACGCGGCGAGATCCGTCTGGCCATTACGGTTGTCAACCTTGGTGAGGTGGCCTACCGGACGGAGCGGGTGTTCGGCCTGGAACGAGCTCAGGAGGTGCTGGCAAAGATCGAGGAATATGCGCCTACCGTGATCGACGTGGATCGGGAGCTGGCCCTGGCCGCCGCCCATCTGAAGGCGCGATATCGCATATCCTATGCTGACTGCCTGGCGGTAGCCGCGGCCCGGCGCCTGGGCGCGGCCGTGATCACGGGCGATCCTGACTTCCAGCAGCTCGAAGACCAGGTGCCCGTGGAATGGCTGCCGGCGGCCGAGCCTCAGTAGCTCCCCGCGCCTGCCTGCCGGCAGGAAGGCGCGCAGCACCAGCTCCTCGATGTGCGATGCACCCTCGAGGAACGAGAAGTTGGAGTGAGCGTGGAGTTCGGTGTAGGGCACGCCTCAAGTATACGAACAAACGTTCGCATACTCAAGCGCCCGGCGTCGCTATGAAGCACTTGCGACACCACTCGTCGCCGACACGTCCGGCTCCAGCATCGGGTCTCCGCCATCATCTCTCTCTTGTCATCTAAAAATATATGCCCAGGCCGGTGCATCCGTGCGCAGGGCAGGCGCTTTCGCCTAGATCCATCTCTTAAGCCTCGTAGCGCAAACGTCGCCTTCGAATCTCCTCCTCCCAGCGTTGCTTGAGCTCCTGAAGCCTCTTGTTGCGCTCCGCCTCGGTGGTATCGCCCCAATAGCCGTCCTCGCTGGGGATCGGAAATTCGCACTCCGGGCACCACCAACGCCATGGCATCATGATGCAACCCTGGTGAACGATCTTCCTTTCCCGAACGGCCTTCTCTATCTGCTCTACAGGGAAGCCGTATACGATAGGGATTGCAAGAACCTTTTCGTGGTGCCAGGGACATATAAGGGGTTTTTTGGAAGGCCAACGGAAGCGACGCATGTCAGAATCATACCTCGTTAGTAATCGCGCTCTTTCCCCAATGCGTTCTGCCTCGCCCATCCTCCGCTAAAGAGATCACAGTACACCGTCACCGTCGGGCCATCCTCCAGGAGCAGCGAGTAGTACACCCGGCTCACCGGCCGCTGCCGCCACCACTCGTCGTCGATGCGCCAGGTCTCCAGCACCGCCTCCACGGCGCAGCGCTGGCCCGAAAGCCAGACGGCGATAGGTCGGCCGTCATCGCCGGCC
>DAOUAG010000160.1:0-1569 GCA_034433815.1 Dehalococcoidia bacterium
GTGGGGAGCCGTCGATGTAGCAGAGGTTGGAGATGAAGATGCCGGCGTTCTTTATGACCTCTACTAGGGGCGCTCCCTCGGGCGCCTCTATCTCGCGGCCGTTGATGGTGATCTTGGCCACGGCGCTACCGTATCCTGTCCCTTTCCACGGGCTTGCCGGTGTGGAGTGGGACCTCCTCCGGCCGGGGCGCCTTCTTCCCGTTGGGGTATGTGTAGTCGTGGGACTCCAGGAACTCCCGAGCCATGCGGGTCAGGGCGTGCTTGTCGCGGTATAACTGATTGAAGTCGTAGGCGGCGTCGTTCAGGGGGCCACCGGGCTGGATCGCCTCGTAGGGGCATGCCTCCGTGCACAGGCCGCAGTACATACAGAGGCGGAAATCGATCTCGTAGCGGTCGATGTTGAGGCTGCCGTCCTCCCGGGGTGACGTCTCCACCAGTATGCAGCCGTCCGGACAGGCCTGGGCGCAGGTAGAACAGCCGGTGCAGCGCTCCTCGAACCAAAGGAGGTTGGTTCGGGCGTTGACCGGGATTGGCCGCGTCTCTTCCGGGTACTGAAGTGTGAAAGGGCGCCGCGCCAGGTAGCGCAGCGTGACCATCAGTCCCTTGGCGATCCCGGTGCCGAACAAAGGGCAGTCCTTTCTCACTGCGGGGGTGCTCAGCTCCCCGCACGCCAAATTCTACGCTCCACGCTTCGTTTATAGCAACGGGTCGTGAAACAATTCACCAGCGATGCCGCGAAAGCACCGCTGGTGTATACGCTGGGTAATACCAGGCCGCGTTGTGGTGAAGGAAGCCCTTACGCCGGCACCACGAACTCGCCCCCGGCCGTCTGGTTCGTGGGCGCCCGCTTGGTGGCCACGCCCTTGGCCTTCCAGAACGCCTCGGCGAACTGGTTAACTAGTTCGAGGAGCTTCTGTGCGGCTTCCATATCGATGTTCTGGCGGGCTTTGGAAGCCGTCTTCATAATGTCGTCCACCAGGGCATCCAGGCCTTCGGGGCTATTCTCAGGCTTGAAGAAATCGCCGCGGATGATCCGCACTTCGTGCTTGACCAGCTCGGCGTGTTGCTCCTTGGTCGCGATGTACCGGGCCAAGGAGTTCATGTACTTGTCCCGCGCCGCCTTGTCCATGGCCGGGGCCTCCAGCGCCTCGATCAGTTGGTTCATTCGAACCACTGTAAGGGCTGCGATCTGGGCGAGGTGTGGGTCATAGATGCCGCAGGGGATGTCGCAGTGGGCAGATGCTTCTCTCTCCGGAAAGACACGGTTGAGAAGGGCAAAAGCTCGGCGAATCAACATCATTGAGACCTCCTTTTGAAGGGTTTAGGCTTGGGGCCGGATTCTCTACCATAGCAGAGAGGTGTTATGAGATCAACGAAGCGCCTTGTCCGGATCCTGGTGCGAGTGGCTCTCGTCTTGCCAGGGGTTTACCAGACGCTGGCCTTCGCTTTGGCGCGCCGAGTCACCATCCGCGGGCACAGCATGGCGCCCACCTTGGCCCCGGGGGAGAGGGTCGCCTTCGACCGTCTGGCTTACGTGCTGCAACCGCCAGCGCCGGGCGACATCGTGCT
>DAOUAG010000161.1:0-18514 GCA_034433815.1 Dehalococcoidia bacterium
CCGGAGCCAGGTGTCCAGCATGAAGACCATCTCATAGAGGGGCCCAGAGCACTTGTTGTTCGGCGGCACGAGGAAGAGCACCTCCTTGTGTCGTCCGGCCCGGGCCTCTTCCACCAGACGCCGATAGGCCTCCCGCAGGCGTAGCATCTCCTCCGGCGTCCATATCGTGAGGGCGTGCTCCTCGAGGCCGGGCACCTCGCCGGGTCGCATGCCGGCCCCCGTGGCGACCACGAGGAAGTCGTAAGTGAAGGTTTGGCCGTCCGCCCTCACCGTCCGGGCTTCGGGGTCGATCTCACGCACATGGGCCAGGGCAAACTCTATGCCGCGCCGACGGGCGGGCTTGGTGATGTCCACCAAGAGCTTTTCGGGCGCCAGGCCGAAGGGGATGTAGATGGTGTTCGGCTTGAACAGGAACTTGTCCCGGTCAGAGACTAAGGTGATGCGGGCCTTTTCGCCCAGCTTCATGCGCAGGTAGAAGGCCGATTCCAGCCCTCCGAATCCGCCCCCCAGAACTAGGATCGATGGCTTGCTCATGGCACGCCTCCTCTTCGGTATACGCCGCTCATCTGCTTTGCACCTTCAGGATACCCCCGGGGAGTATATGCCCCTAGGGCCGGACGGCTCTTCTAGGCTGGGCCGATTGGGCCGATGGGCTATGGCGAAAGTTGGGGCCGTCTCTGAGCCCACTCCGTGGCCTGCTGGTAGGCGTGGGCTGCCCTAAGCACGGCTGCCTCGTCCCACCACCGCCCCGCAAGCTGGAGGCCTATGGGGAGTCCGGAGGCCGTAAAGCCGCAAGGGATGGAGATGGCCGGAAGGCCGAGGAAGTTGAAGGGGTTAGTGAGCCGGATGAGGTTCAACGTAGTCTGTAAGCTACTGTCCTCGATAGCTGGCGCGGGGATGGCCGTCGTCGGCGTTGCGAGGATGTCGGCTCGGCTGAAGACCCCTTGTCGCCATTCCTCCCGGGCGGTCTCCCGTAGCCGCCGAGCCTGCACGTGGGTTACGGCGGAGTAGCCACGGGCTAACTCCAACCGGTAACGCACATCCTCGCCGTAATCGGCCGGCCGCTTCTCCATCCAGCGCTGGTGGTAGGCGAGGGCCTCCGGGAGCATGATGGCGGCCACCGCGGCTGGGATCTCTTCTATGTGCGGGAGGCTGACTTCTTCGAGGATGGCGCCCTGGGCCTCCAGGACCGAGATGGCCTTTCGTACGGCGGTCTCGATCTCGGGATCCACGTTCTCGAAGAAGAACTCCTTCGGTATGCCGATGCGCAGACCGGAGATTCCTTCCCGCAAGGTCGATGCATAATCCGGAACGGGTTCAGCGGCGGAGGACGGATCGGCAGCGTCGTAGCCGGCGATGGCTTGGAGGACGATGGCGGCGTCCTCTACCGTGCTGGTCAGTGGCCCCACGTGGTCCAGGGACCAGCTCAGAGGGATGATGCCCCGCTGGCTCACTCGCCCGAAGGTGGGTTTTAGACCCACAACGCCGCACAGCGACGCTGGTATGCGGATGGAGCCCCCCGTATCGGTGCCTAAAGCAGCCAAACACTCGGCGGCGGCCACCGCTGCTCCCGACCCGGAGCTAGAGCCGCCCGTAATGCGGTCTGGATCCCATGGGTTGCGGCAAGGTCCGTAATGAGGGTTGACGCCGGTGGCCCCGAAGGCGAATTCGTGCATGTTGAGCTTGCCCAGGAGGATGGCTCCGGCGGCCTTGAGGCGTGCCACGGTGGTGCAGTCCTCCCGCGCGACGTTATCCGCCAGAATCTTGGACCCCGCGGTCGTGCGGACGCCTGCAACGTCGAACAGGTCCTTGAGGGCTATCGGCACGCCGTGCATTGGGCCTCGGTATTGGCCCCGCGCGATCTCCTTTTCCGCCGCCCTGGCTGCCTCCAGCGCGGCCCCTGCCGTCACCGTGATGAAGGCGTTGATCCGCCCGTCGAGGGCCTCGATGCGCGAAAGGCAGGCCTCCGTCAGTTCGACGGGCGATAGCTCGCGGCAGCGGATGCGATCTGCCGCCTGGGCGATGCTGAGGTGCGCTGGGTCGGGGGTCATGGCATCGCGGAGGGCGGCGCGCTACCCCAGCCTAAAGGCTGGGGCATTTGCTGGGCGCTGCGAGAGGTTGGCGGGCCATTCCAGCCTAAAGGCTGGGGCATCTCTTCGACCCTGCGAAGGGCTCCGATGCCACGCCCTTCAGGGCGTGGTGGCTTTGCGCCCATGATGCCACGCCCTTTAGGGCGTGGTGGGTTCTCTATCCCCATGCCACGCGCTTCAGGGCGTGGTGGCGTCTCTCTCCATGCCAACAAATCGTTTTCCTTTTCCCCTTGCAAGGCGTTATACAAACGATTAATGTAGCAGCAAGCAGGCGTCTGTCAATCAAAGGAGGCAACAGACAGATCACTTATGGATAAATCGTATAAGCAGCTTGACAACTGGCTGCTGAAGGAATAACGTTCAGGCGAAGGCTAAGCAGACTGTCGTCCGGAGCGATCCGGGCTAGCTCGTCTTAGGAGGGCGGGATGGAAAGTAAGTCCAACGACATCATGGAGAGGTTCAAGGCCCTGGGCATCGGCGAGAAGATCATTCTGATAGCGGGGCTCGTGCTGTTCATCGATAGTTTTTTCCCCTGGTACAGCGTTGACCTCGGCCCCTTTGGGAGCATCGACCGCAGCGGCTGGGAGTCTCCGGGCGCCATCTGGTCCATCTTGGCGGTGCTGGTTTCACTAGCGATGATGGGCGTAATCGCGGTGCGCAACCTGTCGCCCGGCACGCTCCCGGACAACGTGAGCGGCGTCACCTGGCCGAAGATCCACCTGGGCGGCGGCATCGCAGTGGCCGTCCTGATCCTCATCAAGCTGCTGAACGAGTCCAGCTCGCTGGGCTTCGGGTTCTACATCGGCATCATCTGCGCGGCGGCCATCGCCGTGGCCGGCGTGCTCATGTACCGGGAGGAGATGGCAGCCGGAGGCTAGGCTGGCGCGCCGGCGCCGGGCCCCTAGGCGGGCCGAAGCTCTTCTTCGCTGATCGCCCCGTCCACGATGCGGAAGGCGCGCACCACCGGGTTTGCGGTGTCCTGGAGCGACACCAGCAGGTAGTACGCCTCCGGCCAAAAGGCGAGCCGGACGTCCGTGGGCGACGGGTAGGCCTCGCTGGCCGTGTGGGAGTGGTAGATCGCCAGAAAGTCCCAGCCCTTCTCCTCGCACTCCCGGTAGATGCGGAACAGGTCCTGGGGGTCGACGCTGTAGCGGTAGGGGCTGGCCTCCGCGTTCTTCGCCCGGAAGAGCTTGACGGCGCGCCCGTCCTGGCCAGCTATGATGCCGCAACACTCGTTGGGGGCGTCCTCCAGGGCGTGGGCGATCATCTCTTCGATGAAGGCCTTGGGCAGTTCCAGCATCTGGCTCCTCACCTGCCCACCGGCGCGATGACGCTGGCCTCGATGAATACGCCGGTGCCCGGTTCCCAGTCGAAACGCCCGCTAACCCGAACCAGGGTCTCTACGAAGGCGCTCAGGCCGCCGCGGCTGTAGCGCACCAGCACCCCCTGGCCATCGGCCACCAGTATGTGGCCGCCCGTGTCGGCATCGAACTTCAAAGTCCCCTCGACGCTCACGTCGTGGCCCCGGTAGCGCTCCGGAACCATCAGGAGGTCGTGCACGGTGGTTTCCGTGGCGCCCGCGGTGTAGCCGCCGCCGTGCTCCAAGATCACGCCGGTGGAGAGAACGAAGAGGGCCAGAATGGTGATGACGGTGTACAGGACCGCGCGTCCCATCAGAGCCTGCTCCGTCTGCGGTGTAAAGCCCCGCTCACCACCAGATCTTGCCTTGCACCTCTTCGTGGGGCTGCCCCCAGTCCTTGGTCCAGAGGGTGGTGGAGAGATACTTCCAGCCGCCATCGGCTAACAGGGCCACCACGTTTCCCCGATCCAGCCGTTCGGCCGCCTTGACGGCGACCCGCATGACGGCGCCGGCCGAGATCCCGGCGAAGATCGCCTCTCGCTCCATCAGCTCCTTGGTCATGGCGAAGGACGTGCGGGAGTCTACCACCACGCGCCCGTCCAGCACCGATTCGTCCAGCACCGGCGGTATGAACCCTTCTTCCAGGGCGCGCAACCCCTGCACCAGGTCGCCGGGGTGAGGCACGGCAGCGATGACCTTAACGTTGGGGTTGTGCTCCTTGAGGTAGCGGCCGACGCCCGTGAGGGTGCCGCCGGTGCCCAGCCCCGCGACGAAGACGTCCACCTGCCCTAGGTCCCGCAGGATCTCTGGGCCAGTGGTCTCGTAGTGGGCGCGGGGGTTGTTCTCGTTGCCGTACTGGTAGGGCATGTAGTAGCGGTCTGGCTCTTCCGCCACCATACGCTGGGCCATGAAGATGGCGTCGTTGGTGCTGCGGGCGTCCTTGGCGTAGATCACGTCAGCGCCGAAGGCCCGGAGCAGCTGCTCCCGCTCCGGCGTGACAATATCGGGCAAGACGCAGAGAAGCCGGTAGCCCTTGGCCCTGGCCACCATGGCGAGGCTGATGCCGGTGTTGCCGCTGGTGGGCTCCAGGATCGTCTTCTCCGGCGTTAGTTCTCCGCTCTCCTCAGCGGCCTTGATCATGTAGAGGGCGATGCGGTCCTTCAGGCTGCCGGTAGGGTTGGCGCCCTCGAGCTTGGCGTAGATGTGGACGCTGGGCTTGGGGGAGAAGTGGTTGAGGCGCACCAGCGGAGTGTTGCCGATGGCATCCAGGATGGAGGCGTACAACATTGGCCCAGCCGCCGCCCCTTAGCCCCCGGCCAGGGCCGGCAGCACGGAGATCACGTCGCCGTCCTTCAAAGGGGTATCTAGTTTGTCCAGAAAGCGGATGTCCTCATCGTTGAGGTAGATGTTGACGAAGCGGTGGATCTCGCCGTCGGCCATGACAGTGTCGCGGAAGCCTGGGTAGCGCCTCTCGATGTCCTCCAGGAGCTCCCGGACCGTGGCCCCGTTGCCAGTGATGGAGCGCTGGCCGCCCAGCAACTTCTGAAGGTTCGCCGTTACCTTTACTTCGATCGCCATCGTTATATCTCCTATGCGCCGTCGTGGCCGCCCGGGAAGGGAGCGCCGCAGAAGCCCTCGTAGTCGATGAGCTCCGTCACGGTGGGGCTATCGCCGCAGAGAGGGCACTTGGGATCGCGGCGCAGCTTCACGATACGGAACTCCATGGAGAGGGCGTCGAACAGGAGCAAGCGGCTCACCAGCGGCTCACCGATCTCCAAGATGAGTTTGATCACCTCGATGGCCTGGATGGAGCCCATCACGCCCGTCAGGGCCCCCAGGACTCCGGCCTCCGCGCAGTTGGGCACGAGGCCCGGCGGAGGCGGCGCCGGGAACAGGCAGCGATAGCAGCCCTTGCCCGGCACGAAGACCGTCGCCTGGCCGTCGAAGAGGAGGATGCTGCCATCCACCAGAGGCTTGCCGGCAAAGTAGCAGGCATCGTTCACCAGGTAGCGCGTCGTGAAGTTGTCGGCCCCGTTCACCACGATGTCGTACTTAGGGATGATATCCATGGCGTTGTCCGAGGTGAGGGGCACGTTGTGGGTGACGACCTCTACGTCCGGGTTGTAGGCGTGCAGGGTCTCCTGAGCCGAGACCACCTTCGGCCGGCCGACGTCCTCGTTCTGGTGCAGCACCTGGCGCTGAAGATTCGAGAGGTCGACGACGTCGAAGTCCACTATGCCGATGGTGCCGATGCCGGCCAGGGCCAGGTAGAGGGCCGCCGGGCCGCCCAGGCCTCCGGCGCCCACGATTAGCACCTTGGACTCCATGAGCTTGCGCTGGCCGGCGGGCCCCACCTGCGGCATTATGATGTGCCGCGAGTAGCGGTTCACTTGCTCCGGCGTGAGCACCCGCACCTGGCCGCCGGCGATGGCGGGGATGACCGCCATTTCGTCGCCGTCATGCACGGGGGTTTCTTTACCCTGTAGAGAGTGGATCTCCTGGTTGTTGACGTAGATGTTGACGTGGCCGGGGATCTCGTTGGCTTCATCGAAGATCATGTGACGAAGCCCTGGGAACTGCCGGCCCAGGCTGTCCAGCACCTCGCCGACGGTGCCGCCCTCGGCCTTCACGTAGGTCTGGTTGCCCGTCAGCTTTCGGAATGGCGTCGGTATGTAGACTGTCACTGGCATAGGGGCCCTCCTCCCAACCTGCAACTCACGCCTCCATCGTCAGGTATCGCTCTCCGGTGTCAGGCAGGATAGTGACCACTCGCTTGCCCTGGCCCAGCCGGCGGGCGATCTTGAGGGAGGCCACCACGTTGGCGCCCGAAGAGATGCCCACTAACAGCCCTTCCTCCCGATTCAGCCGGCGCGACATCTCGATGGACTCCTCATCTCCCACAGACATGACTTCGTCGTAGATGTTCCGGTTCAGCACGCCCGGAGCGAACCCGGCCCCGATGCCCTGGATGGCGGTGATGCCGGCGCGGCCACCCTGGAGCACGGGCGAGCGGGCCGGCTCCACGGCCACCACCAGTATGCTGGGGTTGGTCTGCTTCAGCACCTCTCCCACGCCGGTGATGGTGCCGCCGGTGCCGACGCCGGCTACGAAGGCATCGATGCGGCCGCCCGTGGCCTCCAGGATCTCCTGGGCCGTCGTCCGCCGGTGGGCCTCGGGGTTGGCCGGGTTCTCGAACTGCTGGGGCATGAAGTAGTCCGGGTGCGTATTGACGAGCTCCTGGGCAGCGTAGACGGCGCCGGTCATGCCCTCGATGGCGGGGGTCAGGATCACCTTGGCGCCGTAGCGAGCCAGGAGATCGCGCCGGGCCAAGCTCATATCCTCCGGCATCGTGACGATCAGGTTGTAGCCCTTGACGGCCGCCACCATGGCCAGGCCGATGCCCGTGTTGCCGCTGGTGGGCTCCACGATGGTGCCGCCGGGCTTGAGCCGCCCATCCCGCTCGGCCGCCTCGATCATGCTGAGGGCGATGCGATCCTTGATGCTGCCGGCGGGGTTGAGAGACTCCACCTTGGCCACCACCTCCGCCCACCCCGGCTGTACGACGCGGTTCAGGCGCACCATCGGGGTGCGTCCCACCAGGTCTAGCACCGTATCGGCGATCTTATCTGCTCTGCTCATCTTTCTCCTAGATAACGTAACGGGTTCGGCCGGGCTGCACCGCCCGGTCCTTCTCGGCTAGGTCACCTATGGTGGTGTTCTCTAACACACCCAGGATAGCTTCTCGCACGGCCTGCCACATCTCCCGCTGGGCGCAGCCGCCGCTCCTGGAGCAGGAGCTTCCTTCGTCCAGGCAGTCGATGGGCATGATGCTGCCCTCCAGCGCTTCGATCACCTCGCTCACCTTTATCTCGTCCGGGTCGCGCACCAGCGCGTGGCCTCCCTGGGGTCCGCGAACGCTGCGGATGAAGCCGGCGCGGCGCAGGGTGGTCAGCAGTTGCTCCAGGTACGACTCCGGTATGTTCTGCCGGGCGGCGATCTCGCTGCTCTGGGTTGGGCGCGGGTCGCCGTAGCGGTGCGACAGCTCAATAAGAGCTCTGATTCCGTAGTCGCCTTTGGTCGAAATCTTCATGGTCTCAGCAACAAGAAGGATAGGGAAGAAGAAAGTGGAGTAACTTCCTCAACAATCGTAGCACAAGCCAAGGGGCGTCTGTCCACCTCCATCACACCAGGAACAGGATCAGGGGCACCAGGAAGATGGCGCCCAGAAAGAGGGCGAACCCCCTCTTGCTGTGGGTGACCCTCCGCGCCACGGAGAGGATGGCTTCGGAGTACGGCCGGTAGAAAAGCAGGAGGACCGTTAGGGATACCAGGGCTCCGACGGCCATCTGGGTGAGAACGACGGTGGATGCCCTGGGGGCCTGAAGGAGGACGGCCGCCAGCAGGGTGTCCACCCACGTCGAGATGTTGGCCCCCATGACGTAGGGGATGATGTTCTCCCTGCGCACGTACCCCTTGAGGGACAGGGGGATCAGCAGGGTGAGGGAGATGGATACCGAAAGGGTTACGGCAGTGACAGCCAGGCCCACGGCGAACATGGGCAGGGGATGATGGAGCCACTCCCTGATGCGGTCCACACGCAGGCTCGGTTGCTCCAGGTTGGGCAGGGCCCGGTCGAAGATGGTGAAGGCGCCCAGGAGGACGCCGATGCCGCCTGCGAAGAGGACTAGGGCGGGCAGATGGGAGTCGGCCCGCTCCACAATGGGATCGAAGATCAGATCGATGGCAGAGGTGATGCCGGGCAGCGTCTTCACCTGGATGGAATCGAACCAGCCCGATTTCAAGGCCAGGATGCCGAGGGGCAGCACCGGTAGCCAAAGCGTGAAGGCCGTGAGCAGGGCTACTGCGCCGATGAACAGACCATCGGCGGAGCGCCGCCGGAAGGCGTACTGGAGGAACCCCACGAAGAGGACGATGAACGAGGCACCCAAACGGGAGCCGTTGAGCATGGCGAAGGCCTCGATGTCAGAGACAGTTTGGCTAGCGAAGAGGCTGAGGGTGATGGCTGCCACCGGCGACCCGCTCATGACGGCGTAAGCGCCCAGCCAGCCGAACCCCAGGAGGTTGAGAGGCCCTCGAGCAGAAGCAGCGTCCAGAATGGGCTTGATGCCGCCGGCGCCTTCCTTGAGCAGTTGGAGCGCCAGGATAAACAGAAAGACCCCGGCGACGCTATAGACCGATCTCAGGCCAACCCCATACAAGGCGGTAGCCCTGCTGCCGGCGGCGGCCAAGGGAGCGACGGCGTCGTGATGTAGGACGCCGGCGCGTATGACATCCCGGCTCGCGGCTCCAGCGCCATCAGATGGCATGGTGAGGGGTGATCCTTTCCTGCATCGCTTCGATGAGCACCTGGGCCACCTCGGGCCGGGAGAACTCGGGCGGTGGCATGATGCCCCCTTTCAGCATCTCCCGCACCTGGGTGCCAGAGAGGCTGACCCGGGCCTGCTGGTCATGGGGGCAGGTCTTGGCGCTGGCCATGGCGTCGCACTTGCGGCAGAAGAAGGTGTTATCGAACATGAGGGGCGTTATCCCCAGCTCCGCTGGGGTGAACTCATCGAAGATGCGCTGGGCGTCGAAGGTGCCGTAGTAGGAGCCGACGCCGGCGTGGTCTCGCCCCACTATGAAGTGGGTGCAGCCGAAGTTCTTGCGCACCAGGGCGTGGAAGATGGCCTCCCGCGGGCCAGCGTAACGCATGGCGGCCGGGTTGACGGCCAGTACGACTCGCTCCGGCGGATAGTAGTTCTGTAGCAGCACCTCATAGCAGCGCATGCGCACGTCCGCCGGTATGTCGTCGGACTTGGTGTCGCCCACCAGGGGATGCAGCAAAAGCCCATCGACGATCTCCATGGCGCATTTCTGGATGTATTCGTGGGCCCGGTGCACGGGATTCCGCGTTTGGAAGCCGACGACGGTGCGCCAGCCGCGGGCGGCAAACTCGGCGCGGGTCTGGGCAGGCGTCAGGCGGTACTGAAGGAAGTCATCGTGGGCCGGCGTGGCTAGGGCGCGCACCGGACCGCCGAGGAGGGTGTCGCCCTGGGCGTAGAGGGCGGCGACGCCGGGGTGCGCCTCGTCCTCCGTGCGGTAGACGAGGCGCGCCTCCAGCCGCTTGTCGTAGCGGAACTTCTCGTGCACCTCCATGACGGCCAAGATGACGCCATCCCCGTCCGTAAGGGCCACGCGTTGGCCCTCACGCACGGCGGCCGCCGTTTCGTCCGGCACCGGGAGGGTGATGGGCATAGACCACACGACCCCCGAGGAGAGGCGCATCTCCTTCACCACGCTCTCGTAGTCGGCCCGGGTCATGAAGCCGTCCAGAGGGCTGTACCCGCCGGTCGCCAGGAGCTCGAGGTCGGAGAGGGCGCGACTGGAGAGCTGGATGGCAGGCAGCGCCTGGGCCTCCTCGTGGAGGCTGGCCGCCTCGTCGGCGGGTGCGAGAAGATCCACCAGGCGGCCGCCATGGGGCTGGCTGGTGCTGAAGGTCTGTGGCTGAGCGGTCGTCATCACGTACTCCCTGGGTCTTCTGTTAGAGCAGGGTCACGGGCCGCCAGACCCGTGACCCTGCCAGGCGTTCGGGTTCTGGGCTATGCCCTAGTGGTGGAGGCCGCACTCCTTGTACTCGGGGTTCTCCCACCACCAGCGCCCGGCCCTGATGTCCTCGCCGGGCTTGACGGCGCGGGTGCAGGGAGCGCAGCCGATGCTGGGGAAGCCCATGTCGTGCAGCTTGTTGTAGGGCACCTTGTTGGCCCGGATGTAGGCCCACACGTCGTCGTTGGACCAGTCCACCAGCGGGTTGACCTTGAGGAGCCCGTTCCCCTCGTCCCACTCGAAGGCCTGGGTGTCGGTCCGGGTGACGGACTGCTCCCGGCGCAGCCCCGTCATCCAGGCTTTGGCGTCGGCCAGCGCCCGCTTCAGCGGCTCCACCTTGCGGATGGCGCAGCATTCGCGCCTGTTCTCCACGCTATCGCGGAAGGAGAAGAACCCCTTCTCGCGCACCAGTTGCTGGACGGCATCGTACTTGGGGAACATCGTCTCGATGGCGATCTCCGGGTACTTCATGCGGACGCTCTCCATGACCTCGTAGGTCTCAGGGTTGAGGCGTCCGGTGTCCAGGGTGAAAACGCGGATGGTGGGCGCGAGCTTGGCGATCATGTCGTGTAGCGCGACGTCTTCAGCGCCGAAGCTGTTGTCGAACTTAATGTCCGGGCCCAGCGTCTCTCCCGCCCAACGCACTATCTCCTGCGGCTCCTTGCCCCGGAAGCGCTCGTTCAGCTCCTGGACCTCCTCCTTCGTGAACGTGGGCCTTACCGCCTCTTTCACTAGCGTCACCTCCTGCTTGGTTTACGTGCTTGCCTCTAGACGGAGCATTCTCCCTCGCCGCGGATCACGGTGAAGAGCTCCTCTTTGCCCCAATCCATGTACATCTCGATGTCCTGGTGGACGGGGCCGACCTCTTTAAACTCATCCAGTAAGGGATCGAAGCTCTTGGGTCCGACCCGGTCCACGAAGTCGATAAAGCGCTCGCCATCCTGCCGGTTAGCGAGATAGTGATCGATGATCTTGCGCAGGGCCTGTGGGACGCGCTTGGAGGGCACGCGGGCCACCCGCACGCCGTACTTGCCGCCGCCGATGTAGTTGCCCCCGCCCAGGAAGATGTCGAAGCAAGGGATGGTGGCGTTGTTGGCGCTAAAGGAAGAACCCTGGAGGCCGATGGCCCCGAGGTGGTGCTGGCCGCACCCGTTGGGGCAGCCGCTGGCCTTGATGTAGATCTCCTGCACCAGCGGGTCATCGATGCCCCAGGAGCGGACGGCCTCGCGGATGACGGCGCCAACGCCCTGGGAGGAGGTGATGCCCAGCTTGCAGGAGTCGGTGCCGGGGCAGGCCACCACATCGCTGATGAGGCCGGCATCGGGCTCGCCCAGGCCGATCGCCTTGAGGGCGGCGTGGAGGGCGGGCAGCGACTGCTGATGAACCCAGCGCAGCACGAGATTCTGGTTTTGCTGCGTCCGGGCGGTGCCGCCGCTGAAGCGGCGCATGATCTGGGCCAGGCCCCGGAACTGCTCCGGCGTCAGGTTGCCCAGGGGCACGGTGACGGTGACGGCCACGAAACCCTCCTGCCGCTGGGGGCGCACGTTGGTCTGCACCCAGCGGTCGAACCCCTCGCCCGGCGCCACGCCGTCGGGCGCCTCGCCGGGCGTGGGCCCTTCGGGCGCCAACTGGGTGAGGGCCTCCATGTCCAGGGGCTCGAACGCCCACGGCTGGGCTAGCTCCTCCTCCACCTGGCGGCGGAACTCCTCGATGCCCAGTTTCTGGATCAGGAACTTGACCCGGGCCTTGTTCATGTTCTTGCGCAAGAACATGGGCAGGCCACCCTCTTTGTCGAAGACCTTGAGGATCGCCTCCGCCACGCGGATGTAGCGGCCGTCGTCCGCCGTCACGAAGTCATAGATGACTTCCGCCTGGCGGGGCATGGTGGAAGTGCCGCCGCCGACCACGACCTGGAAACCGCGCACCTCGCGCCCGTTCTCGCGGCGTATCTTGGCCACGAAGCCCAGGTCGTGGAAGGGGGTGCCGGCGCAGTCGGTGTCGCAGGAGGAGAAGGCGGTCTTCCACTTGCGGGGCATGTTCTGGCAGATGGGGTTGCGCAGCATATTGCGGCCGTAGGCTGCCAGGTAAGGCGTGGCGTCGAAGGTTTCGTTGGGGCAGACGCCGGCGTAGGCGCAGCCAGTGATGTTGCGGACGGTGTGGCCGCAGGCCTCCCGGGTGGTGAGGCCGACGCCCGCCAGCATGCGCATCACCTCGGTGGCGTGGTCCAGGTTTACGAAGTGGAACTGGATGTTCTCCCGGGTGGTGATGTGGCCGCGGCGCAGGCCGGAGAACCGCTCCGCGATCTCGGCCATGACCTCCATCTGGTCGGCGTTTATGCCCCCGTAGGGGAGCTTGACCCGGACCATCTGCTGGTCCATCTGGCGCTGCCCGTAGATGCCCATGCGCAGGCGGAAGGGTGTGAACTCGGCCTCCGTGGCCTCGGGGTCGGCCCGGAAGCGCCGCGCCTCGATCTCGAAGTTCTCGATCTCCTCGTCCAGGGTCACGTAAACGTGGCCGGGTTTGAGCTCCCGCGGCACCTTGGGGTGGGCCTTAAAGGTATAGGGTTTCTCCTGGATCGTCATGACGCACCGCCGATCTAGGCCGATGTCGACTTTGTTTGTCTAGTAACTCGGAATTATACGGGCCTAGGGAGGCGCTGTCAAGCGGCCGAGCACAACGCCCGCCAGAGAGGGCCACGTGGGCGGCACGAGGCCCGCGGCGCATGGACGGCGTGCGGTCCTGGCGCGGGGTGGGCATCCCGCGCCCGCCCGTGGGCGACTGGGCGCCGCCCGCGCTGGCGCCAGCGGCAGGCGGCTGATGCGGCAGGGGCTAGAGGCGTCCCCCCGCTACGGCAGGCACGATGCTGACCTCGTCCCCTGGCTTCAGCGGTGTCTGCATGCCCTGCTGGAAGCGCACGTCCTCCCCGTTGACGTAGATGTTGACGAAACGGCGCAGCTCGCCCGTCTCGTCCAGAAGACGCTCCTTCAGCCCCGGGTATTCGGCATCCAGGGCGGCGATGCAGGCCGCCAGGGTCCCGCCGTCCCCCTGAACGACGTCTTGGTCCCGCGTTAGCTTCCGCAGTGGCGTCGGTATCCTCACTGTTACGCTCATCTCTACCTCGCGCTACGGTGTTCTGCTTCTAGCCTTCCACTATGTCGCCGGGTACGGGGTCCACCCGTACGCCCTGCTCCTGTACCCAGGCGATCCCCCGCTCGATCTCCGGCAGCTCGCCCTCGAGCTCCAGGACTACCCACCCCCGGTCTTCGGTGACGTCGGCGCGCCGGATGTTGGTGACGACATCGAACTGGCGCCCCAGCTTCCAGATGATGGGCTCCTTGATGAGGTGGGGAGCGAAGGTGAACTTGACCCGCTGCTTAGCCATGTGTCCCGTCCTAACTGCGCCTGCTGGCCGGCAGAGCCCCGTGCCGTTCCAAGAGCGCCTCCTCGAAGGATGCGATGGTGGGCCGGATCCTGAGGGCTGGGGCTAGGGCTGGCGCCACGGCCTCTTGGGTCTTGAGCCCGGCCCCCGTGATGAAGGCCACCACCAGCTCGTCGGCTCCCACGTGGCCCTGTTGCACGAGCCGCCGCAGCCCTGCGATCACTACGCCTCCTGCCGTCTCCGCGAATATGCCCTCCGTCTCGGCCAGGAGCTTGATGCCCTCTATGACCTCGTCGTCGCTGACGGCCACCGCCGATCCGCCGGACTGGGCCATGACCTTCAGGGCGTTGTAGCCGTCGGCGGGGTTGCCGATGGCCAGGGACTTGGCGATGGTGTCGGGTTTTTGGGGCCGGATGTCGAAGCTCTGGCGCTGCCACGCCTCAACGATGGGTGAGCAGCCCAGGGCTTGGGCGCCGCTCATCCGGGTTCCCGTCCACTCGACGAGGCCCAGCCAGGCCAGCTCCTTAATGCCCTTGTATATCTTAGTGAAGAGGGAGCCGCTGGCCAACGGCACGATGCAGTGGTCGGGAGCCCGCCAGCCCAACTGCTCGCACACCTCGTACCCCAGCGTCTTGCTGCCCTCAGCGTAGTAGGGCCGCACGTTGATGTTGACGAAGGCCCACGGGTACTTATCGCTGAGCTCGCTACACAGCCGGTTCACCTCGTCGTAGCTGCCCTCGACGGCTACCAAGGTGGGGCCGTAAACCGCCGATCCGATGACCTTCCCTAACTCGAGGTCGGCCGGAATGAAGACGCAGGCCCGCATGCCGGCCCGGGCGGCGTGGGCGGAGACGCTGTTGGCCAGGTTGCCGGTGCTGGCGCAGGCCAGGGTGTCGAACTCGAACTCCCTGGCCACGCTACAGGCCACGGAGACCACCCGGTCCTTGAAGGACCAGGTGGGGTTCAGGCAGTCGTTCTTGATGTACAGCCGGTTCAGGCCCAGCGCCCGGCCCAGGTTACCGGCCCTAACCAGCGGCGTGAACCCGGTGCCGATGTCCACCGCCGTCTCCGCCCGGCAGGGCAGAAGATCGGCGTAGCGCCACATGGTGGGCGGCCCTCGCTCGATGCGCTCTCGGGTTATGACCCGGGCTAGGCCCTCGTAGTCGTAGAAGACCTCGAGGGGGCCAAAACAGAACTCGCAGACGTGGACGGGCTCTAGCGGGTAGACCCGCCCGCACTCCTTGCATCTGAGGTTTTTGGCGAAAGACACGATGGCTCCTCCGGCGCTAGATCAGCTATAACGCTGCTAGTGGGCCTCCCATCCCCGGCGCGCCGGGGAGGAGGCCCGCGCCATCGCCATCCGTGTCCTTCGGTACCTCATCGTTACGTTAAAAGAAAAACCCCTTCCATCCGGCGAGAAGAGGCTTCAAAGCTGCCTTATCGATCCCGCCTCAGGCGGGCCGGCGTTGGCACCGTATCCGCGCCGCGGACCGGTTGCCGGGCTTCACAGGGCCGTGCCCTCCACCTCTCTGGATAAGGTCTTATAAGGTTTTCGATGGGATGCTAGCACAAGCAGAACGGGCGTGTCAACGAGACCTGGGCACGATGCCTTCCGCTACAATAGGGTCGTGACGGGGCGACGCCAGTTCGCAGAGAGTCCGCGCCGCATACCCCTAGACCGCAGGGTCTGCGTGGTGCGCGAGGGCCGCATCGACCTGCGGCCGGAGCGCTCTGCCATCGTGGGGCCCCTCATCGGGCTCTTGGTGGGCATCGGCCTGTTCGTGGCCGTGGGCCTGCTGGCCAACCGGCTTCCCGCTTTGGTTCTCTTCGCCATGCTCTTGCCCGGGCTCATCATCGCCCCGTTTTCGGCCATGGGGCTCGTTTACTCCCTGGTGGGGGCCTCTGTCGTCATAGAGGCGGCTAAACAGTCGGTGCGCTTCCAGCAGGGGCTCCTGGGGCTCGGCCTCGGCACCGCTGAGCTGGTGCCCTTCTGGAAGATAGATCGTTTCGAGTTGGAGGACTTCGAGGACGTAAACGAAGCTGGCGGGCCCTCGGGCATCCGAGGCTGGGACATCGTGCTGGTGAAGACCAGCGGCAAGCGGATCTGGGTGGCCCAGGTGCTGACGGCCAGTGCCCCGGACCTTATAGATGAAGGTTTCAGCCGTGCCCTGGAAGCCGCCGAGGCGATGGCCCGGCTGACGGGGCGCCCATTGGTCATCACCGCGGCCGTTGAGAAGGCGCCGGAACCCGGGCCCGAGGCTGCTGCCGCGGAGGCTGGCGCCCCTCGTACGACGGAGGCTGCGCAGGGATAGGGCAGCGCCTTGCTGGGCTAGGCGGCGCCATGCTAGAATGGCTGTGCGAGGCGAGGGTTAGTTCAGCTTTCTCTGTGATAGAGTCTCTCTCTTCCCAGCCGGCAGGTCCTGCCCAACTGGCAGGGGATGTTTGTGCATAGCCCGAACTGGCGCGAAAAGTGCGGCGTTTTCGGCGTGTACGCGCCAGGGGAAGACGTAGCCCGCATCACCTTCTACGGCATCTACGCGCTCCAGCACCGGGGCCAGGAGAGCGCTGGCATCGCCACCGCCGACGGCCAGCAGGTGCACCTCCGCACCGGCATGGGCCTAGTCTCCCAGGTGTTCGATGAGAGCGACCTGGGACACCTGAAGGGCCATATCGCCATCGGCCACACCCGCTACTCCACTACCGGCTCTTGCCGCCAGGAGAACGCCCAGCCCATCTACATAGAGGGCGACCACGGTCCCGTGGCTCTCGGCCACAACGGGAACCTGATCAACGCCGAGCAGCTCCGCTACCACCTGGAGGATCAGGGGGTCCAGTTCACGGGCTCCACGGATACGGAGGTGGCCGCCCGCATGCTGGCCTCGGCCCCAGGAGCCGACTGGCTGGAGCGCAGCGCTAACGTCATGAAGGCCGTGGCCGGGGCCTATTGCTTCGTGGCCCTGACGCCGAACTCCCTCATAGCCATGCGCGACCCCTTCGGCATCCGCCCCCTCTGCTTGGGGCGCCTCAACGGCGGCTGGGTCATCGCCTCCGAGACTTGCGCCCTGGACCACCTAGGGGCCCAGTTCATGCGGGAGATCGAGCCCGGCGAGGCGGTGATCGTCGACCGCGAGGGGATGCGGTCCGTCCAGGCGGTGCCCAAACGCCGGGACGCCCTCTGCGTCTTCGAGTTCATCTACTTCGCCCGGCCGGATAGCACCATCCGGCAAAAGCTCCTCTACCCCGTGCGCATGAACATGGGGCGGGAGCTGGCCCGCCAGGCGCCGGTGGAGGCCGATATCGTCATCGGCGTGCCGGACTCGGCGACGGCCGCCGCCATCGGCTACTCCCACGAGTCGGGCATCCCCTACGCCGAGGCCCTGGTCAAGAACCGCTACGTCGGCCGCACCTTCATCCAGCCCGACCAGAGGCTGCGGGATCAGGGCGTCTATCTGAAGTTCAACCCCCTGCGGCAGGTGATCGAGGGCAAGCGCCTGGTGGTGGTGGACGATTCCATCGTGCGGGGGACGACGACGCCCAGGGTGGTGGAGATGCTGCGGCGAGCCGGGGCCCAGGAGGTGCACATGCGCATTTGCGCTCCCCCTATCCGGCACCCCTGCCACTTCGGGATCGACATGGCCACCCAGTGGGAGCTCATCGCCTCTCGCCAGTCCATCGAGGGGATCCGCCAGCACATCGGGGCCGACAGCCTGGCCTACCTGAGCCTGGAGGGCCTGATGCGGGCCATCGGCCAACCCGAGAACACCTTCTGCACCGCCTGTTTCACCGGCCGCTATCCCATGCCCGTCCAGCTCCAGATGGACAAGCTGGTCTTCGAGCGGGCCGGCCGCAGCGGCCGCCGCGAGCCCGTGGCCGCCGTCTGGTCCTGGGAAGAGGACCGGCGCTAGCCGTTCGCGGCGCCAAGCCCCCCAGCTAAGCCGCCGCCCGACCGGGCTGCTGTGCTATTCTGTGTATCGCCCATGAGCGCCGAGGCCCAGTTGCCCGAGGAGGGCGCAGCGCCCTCCAGCTACGCCCAGGCGGGAGTCGACATCGATGCCGCCGAGGCCCTCATCTCTCGCTACGCTGAGATCGCCCGAACGGCAGGCCGGCCCGAGGTGCTGGCGGGCGTTGGGCCCTTCGCTGGGCTCTTCCGTCTGGCCGGCTACCGCGACCCCGTCCTGGTGGCCAGCACCGACAGCGTGGGCACCAAGGTCAAACTGGCGGCTCTCCTGGGCCGCTACGCCGGCACCGGCCACGATCTGGTGAACCATTGCGTCAACGATATCCTGACTGCCGGGGCAGAGCCCCTCTTCTTTCTGGATTACATCGGCAACTGCGGCCTGAGCGATGAGGCCAAGGCCGAGCTGGTGCGGGGCTGCGCCGAGGCGTGCCGCGACGCCGGGTGCGCCCTCTTGGGGGGCGAGACCGCCGACATGCCGGGCACCTACGCCCCGGGTGATTACGACCTCGTGGGCTTCATCGTGGGCGCCGTGGAGAGGGACGCGGTCATCGATGGCTCCCGCATCCGCGAGGGGGACGTCCTCATCGGCCTGCCTTCCAACGGGCTGCACACCAACGGCTACTCGTTGGTGCGCAGGCTCTTCGGCGTGGGCGCCGGCGGGGACCCGGCAGCCGAGAGGGAGCGGCTAGAGCGCTACTATCCGGAGCTGGGGGAGACGCTGGGGGAGGCTCTCTTGCGGCCCCACCGGTGCTATCTGGCGGATCTCCGGCCCCTGCTGGGCGCGAACTCGCCGATCCGGGGGATCGCCCACATCACGGGCGGCGGGATTCCTGGCAACGTGCCGCGCATCCTGCCGCCGGGCTTGGGGGCGCTCATCGACCGCGACTCCTGGGAGGCGCCGCCGATCTTCCGCCTGGTGCAGGCGGCCGGGGGCATAGCGGAGGGCGAGATGTACCGCACCTTCAATATGGGCTTGGGCCTGGTGTTGGCGGTAGCGCCGGAGGATGCGGAGACTGTGCGCCAGCGTCTGCCCGATGCCTTCGTCTGCGGGCGAGTAGTGCGGGGTGGCGGGGTACAATGGGGCCGATGAGGCGCATGGCACCGGCGCAAGGGCGGTGAGCGCG
>DAOUAG010000162.1:0-7112 GCA_034433815.1 Dehalococcoidia bacterium
CGGCTTGCTCTTGGGCAGCCGCACCGGGGCGTAGACCGTCACGCCCCGCTGCGCCAAAGCGGTGATGGCATCGAGATGGCACGCAGGAACGCGAGCGAAAGCGGCGTGGCCGGGCGCGTGCGCTTCGAGGCGCGCGACGCCGCCGACCCTGCGCTCTCAGGCCGCTATGACGTGGTAGCCGCCTTCGAATGTATCCACGACATGGGCCGACCGGTGGAAGCGCTCCGGACCATGCGCCGGCTGGCCGCGGACGGCGGCGCTGTCATTGTCATGGACGAAAGAGTGGGGGAGACCTTCAGCGCGCCGGCCGATGAGCTGGAGCGCTTCTTCTACGCTGCCAGCGTCCTGCTGTGCCTTCACAACGGCCTGGCCGACGGCCCCGCCGGGACAGGCGCCGTAATGCGCCCAGCAACCCTCGCCCGCTACGCGCAGGAGGCAGGCTTCCGGGACATCGACGTCCTGCCCATCGAGCACGACTTCTGGCGCTTCTACCGGCTCGTCCTTTAAAGATGGACCCTACGGTTAGCCAGGGAGTGACCAAGAGAGCCGCAGTGGATGTCGCGCAGAATCACGCTGGAACCCCAGAGGCCAGCGAGCCCAGCGAGTAACCAACAGGCGAGAAGTCCCATCAAGTAATTTTTAGGAGGCTGGAGATGGCTCACTTCGTGCTCCAATGCGAGCACACCGCTGAAGAGTGTGAAGAGATGAACCAGGAAGTGGAGAAGCTGGGAGTTCCGGAGATCCTCCGCGGCAAGGAGTACTTCTGCTCCTGTCCCTTCGGCGTGCACGCCGGTTGGGTCGTCGTAGAGGCGGCCAACTCCGAGGAGGCCCTCGCATCAATGGGGCCGGTGACGCGTTCTCACCACAAAGCGATTCAGGTAGAGATCGTGAAGTTCTGAGGCATGCAGGGAGTCAGGCCGCTCAGGGAGTGGAGCGTCCTGTCGCGGCTTTCTTCGCGCCCTTCTACCCCTATCATGTGTTCCCGGTGATACATCCTTCATGGCGGGTCCACCCTGGTGGATACAACATGCGTGCTGTGCTGGCTACCCGGGCCGGGCTCTCGATCCGTTCATCGCTATCTAAATCGTCACACCGCGCGGTACCACCAGGACAGGCCTCTTGGAGCGGCGCACCACGTTCTCCGCCACGCTGCCCAGCACCATCTCTGCGACCATGCTCCGCCCATGCGAGCCCATGATGATGCAGCAGACGTCCTCATCCTCGGCCACTTCCAGTATCCGGGTCAGCGACGCCCCGTGCTCCAGACGAAGGGTGGTCTTAAACCCCAACTCCTCGAACTCTTGCCCGGCCTGCTTCAGACGCTCCCGGTCGCGCCGGTCGAACTCCGCCAGTTGTTCTCTGTCGCGCTGCTGCATGATCACCGGATCCTGGACATGCAGCAGCACCACTTCCCTCGCCCCGGCGAACCGTAGCTGTTTGGCGTACTCCAGGGCAAAGGTGGCGGGTTCGGACCAGTCCGTGGGGCAGAGGACCTTCTCGAAGGGATGAGCACACCAACGATGGCATTCCTTCAGCCCCCCGTTCTCTTCCACCACCTGGAACCTCTCCACCCACACGGGCCAGCGGGAGGCGTGCAGGACCCTTTCGCTGACGGCGCCCAGGAGGAAGCCCTGGAGGACGCCTCGCCCGTGCGACCCCATGGCTATCAGGGAGACGTCTTCCTCCCCGGCCACCCTTATGATCTCGCGCGCGGGCACGCCGACTTCCACGCGGGGCTTGACCGTCAGTCCTGCCGACTCGATGCCGCGGCCTGTCTCCTCCAGTTTAGCCAGGGCCTCCGTCCGGAGGCGCTCGAGGCGGTTCAGATCGACCGTGCTGCCGCTGATGACCTCATCCTGGTGGACCACATGGAGCAGCACCACTTCCCGAATGCCCGCTGCCTTGAGGTCCACCACGCACCCCAGGACGGCGTTGGCGTATACCGAGAGGTCGGTGGGGAAGAGGACCTTCCGGAACACGGGGCTATCCCCCGCCACCGCCACCTGCGACCGAGCCGCTCGGGACGGGAACGGCTTCCGCCACCTCCCGGGCACCGAACAGCCGCTGCTCCGTCCGCATAGCGATCCAGACGAGAGTGAGCATGATGGGGACCTCGATAAGCGGGCCGACGACGGTGGCCACCGCCACGGCCGGCGTGAACGCTGTGATGGCGATGGCGATGGCGATCTCGAAGTCACGGCCAGTGCTATTGAAGGCCACGGCCACGGCGTCTCGGTAGTTGAGGCCCAGCCGCCAGCCGACGACGTAGACGGCGCTGAACATCACGAAGAAGAAGACGGTCATCGGCACGGCCATGCGCAGGACGATCATCGGGTCGCCCACGATGAGGTCGCCCTTGAGGCCGAACATCACAACAAGGGTAAACAACAGGCCAATAACGGATAGAGTGTCAAGGCCCGTCCGCAACCGCTCGAAGCCTTGCTCCCCTAGGCGCTGCACGCCGATGCGGCGGGTGAGAAAGCCAAGCACCAGGGGCAGGCCCAGGTAGAGGACTACGCTTTCGCCTACGACCAGCACGTCGAAGTGGACGTTCCCGATGAGAAGCTTTGCGTAAAAGGGAAGGACGATCATCTGGGCGATGGAATTGAAGGCCACCAGCACGAGGGCCAGAGGTGTGTTCCCTCGCGCCAGGAATGTGAAGACGATGACCATGGCGATGCAGGGCGCAATCCCGTAGAGAACGAGCCCGGTATGCAGGTCATCTTCGCCGCGCAGGAAGACCTCGGCGAGGGCGAACATGAAGAACGGCGCGACTCCATAGTTAGCGAAGGCCACGATGAGCAACTGCTTCGGAGAGCGGAACGCCTCGCCCAAGTCGTCAACGCGGACGTTGGTCATCGCCGGATAAATCATCAGGAACAGGCCGACAACGACACCCAGTGCCAGTGTGTTGCCTATCGTGAAGTCGTAGCTGCCCCGGAAGATGTCCTTGATGGCGTCGATGGGGGGCGTCAGGTGGTAGTCGGAGATGCCGAACAGCTTGCCGATGCCGATGCCCAGCACCATGGCGAAGGCGACAAAGAAGGGCATGGTCCGGAAGTCGTGCAGGTAATGAAGTAGCCTCACCTGGGTTCCTCCTTCCTTAACTTCTCTCTCTCGGTCTCATTGAGGAAGAACTGGCCGATGCGAGCCGCGATCTGGTCCCTGACGCTCCGGAAGGCATCCAGCCTCTCTTCCTCGGTGCCCTGGACGACTGCGGGATCGGGCAAGCTCCAGTGAAGCCGGTGGTCGGCACCCGGGATATCGGGCATGTCTCCCTCGCCTGGTCGCATACCGTGATTACGAAATCGAACCGCCCGCCGAGAAAGCGGTCCAGTGACTTCGGGGATTGGCTGCTGATGTCGATGCCCAACTCGGCCATGGCGCGGATGGCCAGTGGGTGGCGGGAGCCGGGCTCGGTGCCGGCGCTATACACTTCGAAGCGGTCGCCGCCCTGATGGCGCAAAAGTCCCTCGGCCATCTGGCTGCGCGCCGAGTTGTGAGTGCAGACGAAGAGGACAGTCTCGTTCATGAGCGCTTCCTTCCGCTTTGTGTCAGGCCGCTCCAGAGGGTTGAGGCCGCTCCTGTGGTGCTCACCCACCAGCGCTCACGCAACGCCAGCAGGGTCCGGGCCATGAGCAAGAGGAAGGGCAACTCCACCACCGGCCCAAGCACGATAGCCGAGTACACCAGCGGGCGTCCGGGGAAAGCGGCCACCGCCACACCTATAATCGCCTCTGAGTTACGTGCCGTGGTGGTGAACGCCAGCGTAACGTTTTCTGCATAAGGGAGGCCGGCGAGGCGGCCCGTACCAAGGGCTAGCACGAACAGAGCCAGGAAGAAGAGCACCAGGACGCCAATGATCAGAGCTATGGCGCCAATGTCTTCGGTACCCAGGGCCCGCTGCGAGGCGAACATGGCGATGATCACGACCACCAGCGCCCACAGCTTAACCTCGCCCATCACCTGCTTCACGCGCCCCATGAAGGCCTCCCGATCGCGTCGACGGATGGCCAAGCGCTGCACGACCAGGGCCAGGGCAAAAGGCAGAACCAGAAAGAGGCCGATGCTTTCGGCAAGCGTTCGCAAATCTAGGGGAACGACCCTGCCCACCAGCACGTACATGTACAGGGGCATGAGCGCCACCTGCAGAGTGATGTTCCAGGGCAAGAGCGCCACGCCCCAGGGAACGTCGCCTTTCGCCAGATCCGTGAAGATCAGATACCAGCCGATGCACGGTGTCAGGGTGTACAGGACCACCCCAGCCCAGGCGTCTGGATAGGGGCGTAGGATGAGCCAGCCCATCGCCCAGGAGAAGGCGGGTATGAAGATGAAGTTGATGGCGAGAGCGATGGCCGTGGGCTTGATCTTGCGGAAGGCCCGCCCGATCTCCGTCAGTTCGACAGGAAGCATGACCGCGAAGGTGACGAAGAACACGCCCACCTTCACGAGATCAAGGAGAGGCTCCCAGCCCCCGGCCCACCGGTTCACGGCGAGACCGACGAGCATGGCCGCGATGAGAATAAACGGCTTTTCCTCGTCCCTGGTGGACAGGCGCCTGCGCCCGGCGGCCTCGGCGGCAGCCATCGCTGCTGCTTCAGACTCATGGGTGGCGGAGCGGCGGTTAGTAGCCATAAGAAGGTGTCAGGTCAGCCCGGCTAGGCCGCCCACCCGCTGGAGAATGGCGCCCGGCCTCGCTCTGAGATGGGTTCACACGCCCCGTTTCTGCGCCTCCACGATGCCCGCCTCCTTCAGCGCCTCGAGATGGTAGCTGACCGTTGGCTGCGCCCGGTCGAACAGCGCCACCAGGTGACACTCGGACAGCAGGCGCGAAGCGCGCAGGAGGCTGTCCACAATCTGAATCCGCGTCTCGTTGGCGAGCGCTTTGAGCACCCCGGCCAGCCGCTCGCCTCATTGCTTCAAGCTCATGGGTTGGCCACAGCAGTGGAGGGTGCCATCGCCGCCCTTGGTGACGATGAACTCCGAGCCGCAGTGCTTGCAGACGTAGCGCTTGCCGACGACGTTAGCCATGGGGGCCTCCCTAGCAGGGACTGGGCGGCCGCGCTATCGCCGCGAAATCTACCCCCAGGATCTCGCTCATGCGGGCGTTGGTCTCCTGGAGCAGCGCCAGGGCCTCCTGACGCTTGCGGCCGTACTCCACGACCAATGGGTGGCTCTGCAGGCGGGCCTGCTCGCGCCGAACCTCCGCCACGAGTTCGTCGGTCACAGTGCCGTTCATGCGGGCGCGCTGAAATCTCTGGACGAGGTCGTTGAAGCGTTCGCGCTGGGCGCGCAGCTCCTCATCTGTTTGGAAGCGTTCTTCGGCTGCCACGAAGGCTCCCACCGCCGGTACCAGTCGCAGATTGCTGGCGAATTGGGTCGCCGCTTGCCTGATCTCCTCGCTCAACATATCGTCCTCCTCACCCGCAGCACCCGGGTGCACACAGGGAGGCGTAGTCGAAGCCCAGCTCCTCCGCGAGGAGGGAGTTCACCTCCCGGAACAAGTCGACAAGGCGTTCCTGAGAACGGAGGTAGTCCGCCGTCGTTGGGTACTGGTTCATCTCCTCCCACATGCGCTGGAGCCGCTTCCGCCTTCCCTCCCCCAGGCCGTCCCACCAGTTGGCCTGATGCTCCCACTGAAGCTCCTGAAAAGCGCGCAGCATCTCCCTGGCCCGCGCGTCTTCATGCACCGCTTCCTGGGCCCGTTCGAAGGCCGCGTACTCGGCGGAGCGCGCCAGGGTGCGAGCCAGGTGCCCCGCCGCTTCCAGAGCCGCCCGGCAGTTCGCTTCGGTTATCGCCGCTTTCTCCTGCATGAATCACTGCTCCCTACATTAAAATGGACAGCATCCGGGCGTGGCGCCCGGCCCGCAGGCCGCGGGCGACGCCCCAGCGGCCGCCGTTGCACCTTTGAGGAAAACGGCGGAGAAGACCTGGCGGCTGCTGCCGCTACCACAGTTGGGACAGGAAGGACGGAGTCCCGCTTCCTTCTCCGCAATGGTGGCCCTGACGGTGAAGATCTGCTGGCACTGGTCGCAGCGGTACTCGTAGATCATAGACTCACTGTACCCTCCTCGTTCATGCGGATGTCCGTTCTGGCGCGGCTGCCTTCCAGCGAAGTTCGCTGCCCCAGAGCAGTCGCCCCGCTTCGGCGAGAGCGCCGATGCCCCGAGGGCTCTCCTCCAGGAGGGGCATGACCGCCACCGGCGTCCGGAAGCGGGCCCGAATTTGCGAGAGGTAATAGGCCTGCATCGCCCGCCGCCTCTGGAAGAACTGGGAGACGCAGGCCTCGGGCGGGATGACTTGGTTGGCGACGACGAACTGCGTCGCGATGCCGGCGGCCCGGAGGTCCTCTACGGCGCGCTGGGCCTCGACCATGGGGGTGTACTCGGGGTAGAGCACGAAGCCAAAGACGGTCTGCGAAGGGTCGCGCAGCCGCTGGATGACGTCTTCAAATCGCCGTCGGCTCGCTTCCCTGGCAGCGGCGGCCGCCGGTGTAGTGGCTACCATCAACTCCACCTGCTGACTGTAGTCGAAGGGGAGGGAAAGGAGCCTGAGGGTGTGGCCGGTGGGGGCGGTATCGAAGATCACCACCTCATACGACCGGTCCTGGAGGTACTCCAGGAAGCGCTCGAAGGCGGCGATCTCCTCAGTACAAGGGGATTCCAGCTCTTCCTTCACAGCCATGAGCATCTCTTCCGAGTAGCGAGCCCTCGCCTCGGCCAGCAACTTCGCCCTATAGGCATCGGCGGCTTTCTCCTGGTCCACCTGGGCCGCCCACAGCCCGTCCCGCCCGGGGACAGCTCTGGGCTCATGCGTCACTTCGCAGGCCAGGACATTCGCCAGGTGGGACGCGGGGTCCGTGCTGACCAGCAGGGTACGGACCCCCTGGGATGCCAGGTGGACAGCGGTCACGCAGGAAAGGGTGGTCTTGCCGACGCCTCCCTTGCCCGCGAAGAAGACAGTCTTGGTAGCGCCTGCCAGAGGCGATAGCAGACTGAGCACATGGTGGTTGTCGCTCTGGGCGGGTTGCCGCGTAAGGGTGACAGCGTATGGCTGCGTGGCCGCATGCCGGGAGGGCGGCTGACCGTCCACGAGCTCGGCCGCCACCTGTC
>DAOUAG010000163.1:0-8177 GCA_034433815.1 Dehalococcoidia bacterium
TTGGCGCGGGAGGGCGCGTCCGTGGTCTGCGCGGCGCGATCCACCGACGAGAATCCATCGCGGGCGCCAGGCACGATAGGCGAGACCGCGCGCCAGATTGAGGCGATGGGGGGCGAGGCGCTGGCCGTTCCTTGCGACCTACTGGTCGACGAACAGGTGGAGGCGTTGGCGCAGGCCACCCTCGACAGGTTCGGCAGGATAGATATCCTCGTGAACAACGCCGGCTACCTGTACCGTTCGCCTTTCGCCGACCTCCCCATGAAGCGATGGGACCTGATGCTCGGCGTCAATCTGCGGGGTACCGCGCTGTGCACCAGGTTGTTCCTTCCCCACATGCTGGCCCAAGGCAGCGGCCGAATCCTCAACGTCTCGTCAGGAGCCGCTGCGTCGTCTCTAGCGATGGCAGAGGTCGACGCCAAGCTCGGTACCCTCGCCTACAGCATCGCCAAGGCCGGGGTCGAGCGGCTCACGGAGGGGTTGGCTCTGGAGCTGAAGGACACAGGCGTTTCAGTGAACTGTCTTCGTGTAGACATATTGATCGCGGCCGAAGGCGCCATGGAGGGGAACGCCGACATAGACTACGGAATCGCAGAACCGCCTGAACGGGCCGCTGATGCCATGCTGTGGCTCCTCCGTCGGCCCGCTACCTTCACGGGCAGGGTGGTCAGCATGACCGATATCAGACAGTGGGAGCGCCTTAAGATCTTCGACTAGGGGAGGCCGAACTATGGGAATCCGCATCGATGGCAACACCTGCATCGGCTGCGGCTTGTGCGAATATTCTTGCGCCTACGACGCCATACGGGTGCAGCTTAAGGCCCGGGTCGATAACGGCCGATGCACGGATTGTACCGTCTGCGTGGACTACTGTCCTGTAGGGGCGATCAGCATGGATCGTCCCAGGCCAGTTGTCGAGACGACCCCTGGCCGGGCCAGTTTCGATGTCACCATCGTGGGCAGCGGGGTAGGCGGGCTGTCAGCCGGGGCCCTCTTGGCCCGTCGTGGCTATAAGGTGCTGGTGCTGGAACGTGCCCCCGCTGTGGGTGGCAGATACGGCTCGCTTAAGCACGATGGCATCGTCTTTCCCAACGGCGGTTCCTTGATCCAGGTGGGTGGGCCCGTACAGGAAGTCTTCGACGAGACAGGCGCCGAGTTCGACGTTGTGGCGCCGGGTCTGATCCGATATTGGGTGCGCGGGAAGGGCTGGATCGACCCGGGCTCTGGCGGCGGTCAGTTCCGCCGAGCTCTGAACATGATCTCGGGAGAGCCCGAGACCGTGGACAAGGTTATGGCCTCCATGAGGGAGATCATGTCCTCCGGCCAATACCCCCAGGGGAGTATGCTGGACTGGCTGCATTCCATCACTCGCAACGAAGGCATCCAGCGGGTGTTTCAGGCGATAGTGGCCACCGCTTTCGGGCCCGAGGATGTGCCTGCCGCCAACTTCTTCGCCTTGCTGGCCCTTACCTCTGGCAAAGGCGCGGGCCTGGCCCGGGAGGGAGGCCAGCGCCTGATGAGCCGCCTGGCACGAGTCATCCGGGACAATCAGGGAGAGATCTGGACTCGCACCTCCGTTCAGGCGATCGATCTCGGCGAGGCGGGAGCGGAAGTGACCGCCATTCGCTCCGGGCGGCCCTACAGGATCCAGTCGCGGGCCGTCGTGAGCAACGCCGGGCCCCGCCAGACCGTTCGCCTGGTGGGGCCGGAGCGATTCGATGTAGAGTACCTCGAATACGTTGAGGCCAAGGTCAAGCCCATGTACGTGCCGTCCTTCCATCTGGTCAGCAAGCGCAGCCTGACGGACAATTTTGCCGGCTTCGTCTATGCCATCGGAACCCGCAAGATATGCACCCTCTTTGAGAGCAGCGCCATAGCGGCCTGGGGCGCTCCCGAAAAGCATCTCATCGAGATATATCCGTTCACCCTGCCGGACCCCGATCAGCGGGCTGATCCCCTCGTCTGGATCAAAGAGACCGAGGAGGATCTGGACGAAATCTTCCCCGGCTGGCGGGACCACGCCGAACTCAAGGCGATCTGTTTCAGCCCCGATTACCCGGGGAACCACACGTGGACCGGGCTGGGCGTCGATGTAGAGACGCCGTTCCGCAATCTATTCCTCGTGGGTGACGGCTGCCATAGCCCAAAGGGTTACGCCGGCGGCACAGCGGCCGCCGAGTCGGGGCAGAGGGCCGCGGATCTCATCAGCCAAAGGTTCGGGCGGGGGGCATAACCCGTGGATCTCGGCATTCGAGGCCGGGTCGCCCTGGTGACCGGCGCGGGACGGGGCATCGGCGCTGGCATCTGCGAGGTGTTGGCAGAGGAAGGGGTGCGCGTGGCCGTCAACGATATCGTGGCCGACAGGGCCGAAGCCGTTGCACGGCGCCTCCGCGAATCAGGGGCCGAGGCCATGCCTGCCGTGGGCGACGTCACTGACGAGGACTCCGTGGGGGCCCTGCTGCAGCGGACGCGGAGCGAACTGGGCCCGGTAGAGATACTGGTTAACAACGCCGGGCCCCCTCTGGGCGCGGGCTATGGTGCCGGCGCCTTCTTCGCCCCTTTCGACGAAACCGACCGCTCCTTCTGGGAGCGTATGACGGGCACTATCATCACCGGGATGCTGAATTGCACGCGGCAAGTCCTGCCCGATATGATCGCCCGCCGCTGGGGGCGCATCATCAACATCGGATCCGATGCCGGGCGCGTCGGGCGCCCGCAACTAGCGCTCTATTCTATGGCCAAGGGGGGCGTTGTCAGCTTCACCAAGGCGCTGGCCCAAGAGGTGGGAAAGCACTGCATAACCGTGAACTGTGTCTCTCCCGGGGCCACCGAGACGGAGTCTTCGCAGGCCTGGCTGAAGGATTACGGCAGCCAGCTCCTGTCCCAGTTCCCAATGGCCCAGGGGCTGGGGCGGTTCGGAAAGCCGAGGGATATTGGCGTCGTCGTGGCTTTTCTGGCCTCCGTCCACGCCGAGTGGATCACGGGCCAAGTTCTGAGCGTGAACGGCGGTCGCGACATGCCGGACTAGGGGGCCATCGTGCCGGGAGCGCTGAGCGGCATCACCGTGATCGAGCTGGGCGAGATGGTCTCCGCGCCCTACTGCGCCCGCCTCTTTGCCGATTTTGGCGCCGAGGTCATCAAGGTGGAGCCGCCCAAGGGGGACGTCGCCAGGCGCTGGGGGCCGTTCCCTGGCGATCAGCCGCACCCCGAAAAGAGCGGACTGTTCTTTTTCCTCAACACCAATAAGCGCAGCATCACCCTCGACCTGGAGGCCGAGGGTGATCGGCAGCGCCTTTTTCCTCTGCTTGAAAGGGCGGATCTCCTTATCGAAAACTACCCGCCTGGACGGATGCGAGCATGGGGGCTGGACTACGCGTCCCTTTCCAGAATCAACCCCGGTCTGGTGATGGTTTCGATCACCCCCTTTGGGCAGAGCGGGCCATACTCTGCTTGGAAAGGGTATGACTTGAACGCCTTTCACCTGTCGGGCGCGGGCCACCGCTACTGCGGGTATCCCGATCGAGAACCCCTCGAATACGGGACCTTCGCCGCCGAATTCTTCGGGGCGGTAGCTGGCGCGGCCTGGGGCCTGGGCGCCCTTTGGGGCCGTCAGAACACGGGCGGAGGCCAGCACGTCGACGTCTCCTGCGCTGAGGTGATCGCCAGCGTCTTCGTGGGTGGGCAGAACATCGGCGGATACGTCCAAGATGGGGTCTTCGAAAGGCGGCTGGGCACGGGCATGCCGCTGGCCGCACCCGGAACCATCCTTCCCTGCAAGGATGGGTACGTATGGGTCCTCGCCTTCGAGCCAGGACAATGGAAAGGACTGGCCAAGGCCATGGGCGACCCCGACTGGATGCAGCTAGAGGAATTCCTGGACCTTTTCTACCGTAAGCAGAACGAAGATGCCATTTATCCGCTCCTCAGGCAATGGACCGCCACGCTGACGAAGCTGGAAATCATGGATCTGTGCCAGGCCAACGGCTGCCCCAGCACCGCCGTCCTCTCGGTGGCCGAGGCAGTGGAGCATCCCCATATCCAGCATCGGCGCTATGTGGCCACCGTCGATCACCCCGTCCTTGGGCCAACACCGACGCTCGGCGCGCCGGCCAGGCTACGGGGCGACCCTTCGGGGCCGGTTCGTGGCGCGCCCATCTTGGGTGAGGACAACCCTAGACTGCCCCGATATCTAGAGTCGGCGCCGCCGCCTTTTGTCCCGCCTTCCGATGGTGGCCGGTTGCCCCTCGAGGGCGTTCGGGTGCTGAACTTCAGTTGGGTCTGGGCTGGTCCCATCGTCGGCCAGACCCTGGGTTTTCTGGGCGCAGAGGTGTACAAGGTGGAATCACGCGCCAGAATCGACCTGAACCGGTTGTTCCCACCCTTTGCGGAAGGCATTCAGGATCCGAATAGGAGCCTCCAAAACCATGCGGGTTGGGCTGGCAACGGCAGCATCACCTTGGATCTGAGGAAACCGCAGGCGCAAGAACTGGCAAAGAGGCTGGTGGCCATCAGCGACGTGGTCATAGAGAACTTTGCACCTGGGACGATGGAGCGCTTGCACCTGAGTTTTCCCGAGTTGCGTGCCGTAAACCCGCGCCTGGTGATGTTGTCCATGCCGGCAGCCGGTCTTTGCGGGCCGCTGAAAGATATCCGCACGTACGGCGTTACGCTCACGAGCCTCACGGGGCTGGACAGCATCACGGGGTACTACGGCGGGCCGCCCGTGCCCATGGAAAACGCCTTTGCAGACCCCTACAACGGGATAATGGGTGCGTTCCTGATCCTTGCCGCCCTCTACCATCGCGATCGGACAGGGGAAGGCCAACACATCGACTACTCCCAGTTGGAGGGCGTCATGCAGATGGGAGGGCCCGCCGCCATGGATTATTTCTTCAATAAAAGGGTGGCTGGCCCATTGGGCAACCGCCATCCCCTCGGCGTGGGCGCACCTCATGGCTTGTTCCGCTGCGCGGGGGACGACCGATGGATCAGCATCGCGGTCCTCGAAGAGGAGGAGTGGCTCGGGTTGGTAGAGGCCATGGGCCGGCCTGCCTGGGCCCTCTCGCCGCGCTTTGCCACCGCCAGCGCCAGGGTCGAAAACATCGATGAGCTGCACCAACGCCTATCTGACTGGACGAAGGGGCAGGACGACCGCGAGCTAGCCGAGTCTCTACAAAGGTATGGGGTGCCAGCGGCGCCTGTTTCCAGCGTGGCGGACCTCTATCACGATCCCCACTTCAGAGCTCGTGGCACCTTCATCGAGGTGCGGCACCCATTAGGGTTCCAGGAGACCATATATGGGCCCTACGTTAAGCTCAGCCGCACGCCTGCGCGGGTATCTCCCGGGCCCAGCATCGGGCAGGACAACGAACGCGTGTTCCTCGAGCTGCTGGGTTTGGATCGTAGCGAATATGATCGCCTGCTGCGCGACGAAGTGATCTACTAGGCTGCCTAATTGATGTGGGCCGTGTGAGGTATTGCCCCACACAATATGGGGCCTTACCGGACAGACGGGCCTGCAAAACGTCAATAACGTGATAGATGCGTGCGCTCCCGCATGCCGCGGCCAGGTAGTCAATGTGTGCCCCCAACCCTTGGCTCAGCCCTCCAACGCAGCGGCCAGCGGGAGCGGCTCCGCGCGGGCGGCCGGCAGCCTCTGCGGCGCCAATCTAAGCGTGCCTGTCTCAATGTCCGGCGCCAACTGCCGGCCGCCGTAAGACGTTTCTCTATGATTCCCCTGTCGCACCCCAGCCTTCGGTTAACGGTACGAAGTGAGACATGTGGAGGCGCCTCCGCGCGAACTTCCAGCGGCCACCCTCGCGTACGTACTCGTCCTCGTAAACGCCGGCCCCGATCATGGCCCTGCCATCCACGGTAGCCCTGAGGTCGAGATAGCAGGTACCCTTCGCTCGGTCGCCGTCCAGCTCGATGACGTGGTTGTGGACAAAGGGCATGAACTCACCCTCTAGCAGACTTCGGTACGACGCTAGCAGAGCCTCCCGCCCAACGATTGGCGGCCGGTCATCCAGCTCCATGCTGGCGCCTTCCGCAAAGAGTTCGATGGCCCCTTCCACATCTCGACGCCAGACGCAGTGAGCGTAGCGAATCGCCAAGTCCCGTATCGCTTCGCGGTCCCGCAGCTCCTGTACGATCCTCGGAAGGTCGTCGCTTTGCTTCATCAGCCTCCTGCCTTCAATTCGTACGGTTCGAGTCGGCCGGGGCCGAATCTACCCCTGGCTAGCCCTTGCGTCAAGCGGGCGCTACCCTGCGTGTAGTACGCTGCTTCGCTAGGAGGGACAAGAGTGGACGAAACCCGGCTGAGTATTGTTCAGCAGTCGCCAGTGTGGCAAACTCTCGGCGCCCAGGTGATCGAGGCCAAAGATGGCCGCGCCACCGTCAGATACCGGGCTGGAGCCGAGTGGCTGATACCCTCGGGCCGCGTGCAGGGCGGCTTTCTGGCGGCGATGATCGACTCCTGCATGGCTGCCGCCATAGTGGCGACTCTGGCGCCGGGCCAGTGGCACACCACCATCGAGATGAAGGTGAACTATTTCCGTCCGGCCCTTCCTGGCAGCTTCACCGGTGAGTCCCAGGTGGTCTGGAAAGGGAAGAATATCGTCTATGCCGAGGCCACTCTCTCGCACGAGAGCGTGGGGCTAGTGGCCAAGGGCGTCTCGACCTGCATGGTGCTACGAACCCAAGCCCCAAGCAGGGACGAATGAGCCTCGGCCGCGACCCTTGCTCTACGGGGTGATGGGCACCGGTAATTGTACCGTCAACTTGACAGCCGTAGTGGGGCCATCTTCCGTGGTGAAGGTGACATCGGCTTCCACCAGGCGGCATCCGTTGGAGTCCTTGACGCCCGTCACGGTGCCTTCGGCTCGGAGGGTGCGATTGATGTAATTGGGCCCGCGCATGGCTACCTCTAGACGGCGTAAGAAAGCGTCATTGCCGAACCAGTGGCAGGCCGCCCGGCCGGCAAATGCTTGAAGGAACATGGTGTTGAAGAAGATCGTCTCGGCCCCGTTGGCCTGGGCTGCCCTCTCGTCGTGGTGGACCGGGTAGTAGTCTCTCGTGCCTGCTACCGCCTGGATCGCGCGCCTAAGGGTCAGGGGCAGATCGATGGGCGGCAGCTTATCGCCCTCTTTCCACTCGCGGGTCATGCCTCGCCTCCGCTCGATGATGGGCGGTAGATGAAGAGCGTAAACGTATGGGTCCCGACCACCTGCCCGTACTGGTTGCGAAACGTGTCCTTGGTAGATACGAAATGCCCGGTGCCCAAGCGCGTCGTCTTCTCCTCACTTATGTGACTGATCTGAGTGGTGACTGTGAGGGTGTCCCCGTACCGCAGAGGTAGGAAGTACTCCTGGACTGAATTGACGGCGATGGTCGCGGTGCACCCCTCGATCTGAAGCTGACTCATGGGGCTTTCGCGCTGCACCTCTGGCCAGACCGGCGCCAGGCCCCACGTGAAGAGCATGGCAGGCGGCGCGAACTTCCCTTGCAGCCAAGTTGTCCGCGCGTAGGCGTCGTCGAAGTAGATGGGGTTGGGGTCCTCCACCATCTCACACCAGAACCGCGCCATCGCTTCGTTAACGGCGTAGGGCGCAGGGCGTGGCTGTGTTTCTCGCCCAATTAGGGCGCGTTGCTCGGGAGTGATAACTGGCATCGTACCTCCTTTGCCCCAACCCTTGGCTAATACGCCCCCGACATACTATCCCGTACCTCGGCGATAGTGGCTACCCGGCCTGTATACGACGCTGGCTGACAGAGCATCCATGCCGCAGCTTTGGCTACCGCCTGCGGCGTCTCCCAACCCGTGAAGTCAGCCCCGGGGTTGAGAAATTGGGCGCCCTCCGTCGCCACGGCCACCTCGATCCGCAGCGCGTTCACGCTCACGCCATAGTCTTCGAGTTCCGAGGCTAGTCCTCGGGTTAGCGCCTCCAGCCCGGCCTTGGACACGGAATAGGAGACCATCTCCGGCAGGATCATGACGGCGGCGGCCGAAGAGACGTTCAACACACGGCCGCTTCGCCGCTCCATCATGGGGGGTAGGACGGCCTGGGTGCAAACGACGGGCCCCCAAAGGTTGACCTTGAGCACGAGGTCCCACCGTGACAGCGGTGTCTGGTAGAAGGGCGCCCGGTACATGTAGGCTGCGTTATTCACCAGAATATCGA
>DAOUAG010000164.1:0-3742 GCA_034433815.1 Dehalococcoidia bacterium
CTGACGCCGCCCGTAAGCTCCTGGACGAGGCGGGTGGACCGGACCTGCTAAAGGACGTGACCCTGCTCACCACCGGCCAAGGCGCCAGCCCATCGGACGTCCTGGAGGCCATCACGGCCATGTGGGAGGAGAACCTGGGCGTCACGATCACCATCGAGCAGGAGGAGTTCGGTTCCTTCCTGCGGGACCTGGACCTTGGGAACTTCCAGATCTTCTCACTGGGCTGGATCGCCGATTATCCCGATCCGCAGAACTTCTTGGAGATCAAGTTCCACTCCAAGAGCGGAAACAACGAGACCAAGTATTCCAACCCAGACGTTGACGCCCTCCTGGAGAAGGCGAGGGTGGAGACCGACCAAGCCAAGCGGTTCCAGCTCTATCAGCAGGCGGAGGAAACCATCGTCTCTGACGCCCCGTGGATTCCTCTGTACCACACCAAGGCCCATGCCCTCATCAAGCCATGGGTCAAGGGGTTCGAGATACCACCCTTCGTCATCGAAAACCTGCGCTACGTGAGCATCGAAAAATAGACCGGGAAGAGGCCTATGAAGGGGCTCGCCGCGTACGTCGTCAGGCGCCTCCTGCTCATCCCGCTGATCCTGCTGGTGATCTCGGCCGTCACCTTCGCTTTGGGCCGGTTCGCTCCCTCGGACTACGTCGAGATACAGGCGGGTGATAGGGCCAGCCCCGAGACCATCGCTCGCATAAAAGAGGAACGGGGCCTCAACGACCCGGTGTACGAACAGTACGGCCGGTACCTGTGGCGATTCCTCCACGGCGATTTCGGGGTGAGCACCAAGTACCGCGGCGTCGATGTGGAGGAGGTCATCTTTCCCCGCCTGTGGGTGACGGTACAGTACAACCTCATCGCCACAGTGCTGGTCTTCGCCATCGGGCTGCCGGTGGGCACTTGGGCGGCCCTCAAACGGGGGACCTGGCTGGATCCCCTGGCCATTGGCACCTTCCTCGTCCTGGCGTCGGTTCCCGTCGTCGTCACCATCCCCATTCTCCAGTGGCTTCTGGCCGTCAAGCTGGACCTCTTGCCCTCCGGCGGCTGGAAGACAGTGGACCTCTTCGGGGGCGCTTTGCGGGTGGATGCCCTGAACACCAACTTCGGGGAGGTTGGAATCTTTTCCAAGCAGATCATCCTGCCGGTGCTGATCTTGACCCTGCCAGGCATAGCGGGCGTAGCGCGCTATATGCGGGCGCAGGTGTTGGAGGTGCTGGATCAGGACTACGTACGGACGGCCCGGGCCAAGGGGTTGCAGGAGTTCGCCGTGGTGAGCCGCCACGTTGCCCGCAACGCCATGCTACCCATCGCCACCATCATGGGGTTCGAGCTGGCAGGACTGCTTTCGGGTTCTATCTTTCTGGAAACGCTACTGGGCATTCCGGGGATCGGGAGTTTCGCCTTCGAGTCCATCACAGCCCGCGATTACGACAGCATAATGGCCATCGTCCTCATCGGCGCCACTGCCTTCATGCTGGCCAACCTCCTGGTGGATATCGCCTACGGTTTCATCGATCCCCGGATCAGGATCTCGGGGGAGGCGCAGGGTTGAGCCTCGCTGGCACCCCGGCCGATGTTTGGGGCGAGACCGTGGCGACCCGGCCCGCCGGCTTCCGGTTTCTGCGCCGGCTGTTACGGCGCCCCTTAGCCGTCGCAGCGTTGATCGTCATCCTAACGGTCTACACGGCCGGGATCCTAGCGCCCTGGGTCGCCCCGTACGGCTTCAACGAGACCGACTTCCGCAGCCGCTTTTCGGGCCCGACCTGGGAACACCCGCTGGGCACCGACCGGCTGGGCCGGGACCTGCTGTCCCGGGTGATCTGGTCGGCCCAGACCACCACCATCATCTCCGTCGCGGCGGTGGCCACCGGCGGCCTGGCGCTGGGGGTGACCTTGGGGTTGCTGGCCGGGTACGCCGGGGGGCGCACCGACGCCATCATCATGCGCTTGGCCGATGGCTTCTACTCCGTGCCCACCATCCTGCTACTGCTGATCATCAACGCCACTCTCAAGGACAGGGTAGTGGACCTGTTCCGGGATATCGAGGATCTCACGGGGTTTCCCGGCCTGGTGAGCTCCGGCGCGCCGACGTATTTCCTTGTTTTCGGGGCGCTCTCCATCTTCGGCTGGGTGGGCATGGCGCGCCTCGTGCGATCCCAGGTGCTCTCATTGCGGGAGTCAGCCTACGTGATGGCGGCGCGGGCGGCGGGCGCCTCGACCCCCCGGATCCTGTTCCGGCACCTCTTGCCCAACCTGACCAACCTCATCGTGGTGGTGGTCACGCTGTCGCTGGGGGCCGCGGCAGGTTCGGAGGTGGCTCTGACATGGCTGGGGATAGGCGTCCAGGCGCCGCACCCCAGCTTCGGCATCATGATCTTCGAGGGGTCAGGCCTTAGCAATCTGAAGGCCCACCCCAACCTGATCTTGGTGCCGGCCACGGTGGTAGCCGCCCTGATGCTATCCTTCAACCTCTTGGGGGACGCCCTGACGGACGTCCTCTCGCCCAGGAGGCGGTGACTGTGACAAGAAGGAAGTTGCGGGACTGACGTAAGCGGCCGCGCCAACGGCTGGGGCCCGTAACGGGCCGCCCTGGTATAATCGAAGACGTGAAGGTTACTGTAGAGCGTCTCCCCCAGAGCCAGGCCGCCCTGGAGGTTGAGGCCAACCCTGAGGAGATGGAGCGCTCCCTGGACCGGGCTTACCGCAAACTTGTCAAGCAGGTGGCGGTGCCCGGTTTCCGCAAGGGCAAGGCGCCCCGGAACATGCTGGAGCGGCACCTAGGCCGCAAGCGTCTCCTCGAGGAGGCCATCGACATTCTTATTCCCGAGCTGTACGAGGCGGCGCTGGCTGAGCACAAGATCGAGGCCATTGGCGCCCCTGACATCCAGATACTGAAGGATGAGCCCCTCGTCTTCAAGGCCATCGTACCGCTGGAGCCGGTGGTGGACCTTGGCGATTACAAGAGCATCCGAGTGCCGCGCGAAGAGGTGCAGGTCAAGGAGGAGGATGTCGACGCCCTCTTGGAGGAGTTGCGATACCGTTACGCCGTGCATGAGCCGGTTGATCGCCCCGTGCAGGCCGGTGACATCGTGCGGGCCGACGTGCGCATCGTCATCGAAGGCAAGGAAGTGTTTCGCGAGGATGACGCCCAGTTCCGGCTGCAGGAGGGCGCCACGATCCTGCTGCCAGGCTTCGCCGAAGGCGTAACGGGTATGGCCAAAGGCGAAACAAAAGAGATACCGGTCACGGTCCCCGAGGGCGAGCGGCCCCTCTCAGGCAAGAGCGGTACCGCAACGGTCACCGTGAAGGACGTGAAGGAGGAGCGGCTACCGGAGCTCACCGACGACTTTGCCCGGGAGGTAGGCGAAGGTTTCGAGAGCCTGGCGGCCCTGCGCGAGCGGCTACGTTCTGATCTACGGGAGCGTCTGGAGGCCCAGGCGGAGGCGGCCTACCGGGAGAAAGCGCTGGCCGCGCTGGTGGAGCAGGCGCCGGTCATCGAATTTCCCCCGCTTTTGGTAGACCGCGAGATCGAACGCCTGCTTCACGATCAGGCTCACGCCAGCGGCATGGACGTGGAAGGCTACCTTCAGATGATCAAACGCTCCGGGGATGAGATCGTGAGGGAGTTAACGCCGGCAGCCACGGAGCGCGTGCGCCGGGCCCTGGCGGTGGAGCACCTGGCGGAGAAGGAGCAGATCCAGGTGGCCGACGAAGACATCGATGCCGAGATCG
>DAOUAG010000165.1:0-3669 GCA_034433815.1 Dehalococcoidia bacterium
CGTCGACGACGACGCTGGTGCTATCGGCCCGGAAGCGCGGCCCCGGGGCGCCCGGCCTGGGCGGGGCGCCGGCGCCAGCCTGTCCGCCCTCTGAGCCACCGAAGTTGTCCATTAGCACGATGTGGGGCAGACGGGCGCGAAGCTGCTCCTTTATGCCCTCGCTGAACAGAGCGCCGCCGGAGCCGATGACCCGCAGCGACGAAAGGTCGTAGGAAGCGCCGGGCTCGGCCAGGGCTTCGGCCAGCGGCCGGGCCATGGCGTCTCCCACGATGGCCACCGAGTTCACCTTCTCGTCTTGCACCAGCCGCCAGACCAGGTGGGGGTCGAACCGCTTGCTGGGGGCAAGGACGATCTTACCGCCGCTATAGAGACCGATAAGAGCAGCCCACTGGGCCGCCCCGTGCATCAGGGGCGCTGCCGGCAGCATGGTCATGGACCCGCGGTTCCGGGCGTTCTCCGCCACCTGCTCCGGCCGCTCAGGCGGCGGCCCGTAAGGGTTACCGCCAGAGAGGGCCGCGAAGAAAATGTCCTCGTGCCGCCACATGACGCCCTTGGGCATGCCGGTGGTGCCGCCCGTGTAAAGTATGTACAGGTCGTCGCCTGAACGGGGGCCGAAATCACGCTCGGGCGAGGATCGGGCGATGGCCTCTTCGTATGGGAAGCAGCCCAAGGTCTCGCACCCCTGGCCGCTGTCGTCGTCGACGCAAACGAAGGTCTTGAGCAGGGGCATCTCTGGCGCCACCGCTGCGATCCGCGGAATGAACTCCTTGTGGTGCACAAGGGCCACGAGGTCCGCGTTGTCGAAGAGGTAACGGAGCTCTTCCTCGACGTAGCGATAGTTGATGTTGATGGGCACCGCCCTCAGCTTAAAGGCGGCTATGGAGGCCTCCATGTACTCCGCCGAGTTGTACAGGTAGAGGCCGATGTGTTGGCCCGCCTTCACGCCCTGGGAGGCGAGATAGTGGGCCAAGCGGGTGGCCCGCTCATCTAGTTGGGCGTAGGTCAGGCGTTTGTTGCCGCATACTAGCGCCTCTCGTTCCGGTATGGCGTCGGCCACGGCCTCGAACAGGTCCGCCAGGTTGAACTGCACTCTCTGCGCCTCCTCTCTTACGGTTTGTCCTTGCCGACGATCCACATGGCGAAGAACTGAGATCCGCCGCCGTAGGCGTGGCCCAACGCCAGGCGCGCGCCTTCGATCTGATGTTCTCCTGCCAAACCGCGGACCTGTAGGGCGGCCTCTGCGAAACGAATCATGCCGGAGGCGCCGATGGGATTGGACGAGAGGACGCCGCCTGACGGGTTCACGGGCAGGGCGCCGTCGATGGCTGTCACGCCCTCTGCCGTCATCCGCCAGCCCTCGTTCTCGGCGGCGAACCCCAGGTTCTCCAGCCACATGGGCTCGTACCAACTGAAAGGCACGTATATCTCCGCCACGTCGATCTCTTTGAAGGGGTCGTTGATGCCTGCCTGGCGGTAGACGTCGGCGGCGCAGTCGCGCCCGGCCTGAGGGCTGATCTTGTTTCGCCCCGGGAACATGATGGGCTCGGAGCGCATGGCGGTACCCAGCACCCAGGCTGGCGGCCGTGGCGCCCGCCGCGCCCCCTCCTCGTTGGTCAGGACCATGGCGCAGGCGCCATCAGAGGAGGGGCAGGCCTCTAGATAGCGCAAGGGGTCCCACAGCATGGGCGATTTTTCCACCATTTCAATGCTGATGTCCGGCATGTGCAGGTGGGCATAGGGGTTGCGCAATGCATTCTTGCGATCCTTCACTGCCACCATCATGCCGACGTCAGGCGGGGCACCGGAGCGCTTGATGTAAGCGCGGATGTCCGGCGCGAAGTATCCTCCGGCTCCGGCTACGATGGCGGGTTGGAAGGGCACCCTCACTGTTAGGGCCCACATGGCGTTGCTCTCGGACTGCTTCTCGAAGGCCACCGTCAGGACACGCTGGTGGATGCCGGCTTGGATCAGACTGGCGGCCACGATAGCAGTGGAGCCGCCGACGCTGCCCGCGGTGTGCACCCGGATTACGGGCTTGCCGGCGGCACCCAGGGCATCGGCCAAGAAAAGCTCCGGCATCATGATGCCTTCGAACATGTCCGGAGCCTTGCCCAGCACCAGGGCATCGATGTCCTTCCAGGTCAGCTCAGCGTCTTCGAGGGCGCGGAGGGCCGCCTCCCTCACGAGCCCGGGAAGGGAGACGTCGCCACGTTTTGCGGCGTACTTCGTCTGGCCGACGCCGATGACAGCGCAGAGGTGGGCCATTATCGCGCCTCCAATACGCAGACCAGGTTTTGCTGAAGGCAGGGGCCGGAGGTGGCGTGGGCTACCGCTCGCTGGGCAGAGCCGTCCATCACCCGCCGGGCGGCCTCGCCGATGCGTATCAGCCCCGCGGCCATGATTGGATGCGCCGCCAAGGCGCCGCCCGAGGGGTTGATGACGGTGCTGCCATCCAGGCCCAACGCCTCCCGCAGGATCAGCTCCTGATGGGTGAACGGTGCGTGTATCTCCGCCACGTCGACGGGGCCGCGGTGCACGCCGGCCCTCTCTGCCGCCAGCGCTGCGGATGGTGAGCGGGTTAGGTCCCGCAGGCCCGGGTAGTGTGGCTCTATACGGTGGTCTATGCCCGCGATCCAGGCGGGACGCGGGCACACCCGCCGGGCCAGATCGCCGGCGGCTAACACTACGGCGGCGGCGCCGTCGGATATGGGCGCGCAGTCATGCTTGCGCAAAGGGGAGACGATATAGGGCTCGGCCAGGATCTCGTCCACCGAAAAATCGCCCGCGAGCTGGGCGTTGGGGTTGCCTTTGGCGTTACGGCGGTTGCGCACCGCCACCTCCGCGAGGTCCCTTTCGCTAACCCCCCGAGCCTCCATGTAGGCGCGGGCCTGAAGGGCGGCGAGGCTGATGGAGTCGATCCACAGTGGCGCCAGATAATAAGGGTCGAGCTGCAGGCAGAGTATGTCCCTGATCTGGCCCGGCGAAGACTTGCCGAACCCGTAGACCAGGGCGGAATCTATATCGCCGTGTTGCAATCGTACCCAGGCCTCGTACAAGGCCCAGGCGCCGTCCATCTCGACGTGGGACTCTCGGATGGGTGGCCAGGCCCCGATGGCGTCTAGGGCCAGCACGAAGGAGAAGGGCTGACCAGCCAGGTAATCCGAGCTGCCGGAGCAGGTGAAGCCGATCTCCTTCTGCGGTATGCCGGAGCGCTCGATGGCCTCCCGAACGACGGGCATGAGGATCTCGACCTCGTTGCGGAAGGGGTCGCGCCGGACGCTGGGCGATTGGGCGAAGGAGACGATGGCCACCTCACGCATCACAGGTACTCCTTGTAGGCCTCGAAGGGGGCATCGGGCTCGCCCGTGGGCCGGAAGTAACGGATGCTCTCCACGCTGGGGGTGAGTTCAGACGGCGGGGCCCACACCGCTTCAACTCGCATGCCCATACGCACCTCCTCTGGGGGGCACTCCTGGATGATGTGCATGAAGGGCACATCGGCCCCATCCAGAAGGATATCGGCGCAAACGTAAGGGACGGGCACGGAAAGCCCCTGCGACGGAATGTTGACGATGCAGAAGGTGGTGACGGTGCCCCTATCTGAGAGGCGCACCTCCTCTTCGGTGGGCACGGCGCAGACCGGGCAGGAACCCCGGGGCGGTATGTAGA
>DAOUAG010000166.1:0-6328 GCA_034433815.1 Dehalococcoidia bacterium
ATTTGCCTGCACCGATATCTATGAAGGCCCTGCTGGAAGCAGGAGTGCATTTTGGGCACCAGACCAGGCGCTGGAACCCCAAGATGCGCAAGTTCATCTTCTCCGAGCGTAACGGCATCCACATCATAGACCTACAGCAGACCGTCGAACGCCTGGAAGCGGCCTGCAACTTCGTACGAGACGTAGTAGCCAACGGCGGCACAGTGCTCTTCGTGGGTACCAAGCGCCAGGCCCAGGAAACCATCGAGTCCGAGGCCAAACGGTGCGGGATGCCGTATGTGACTACCCGCTGGTTGGGCGGCACCCTGACCAACTTCAACACCATTCAGGGGCGCATCGACTATCTGGTGCGCCTGGAGGACGCCAAGGCTAGGGGGGAACTGGATCACCTCAGCAAGAAGGACCGCCTCCAGAAGGAAGAGGAGATCGAGCGGCTGAACCGGTACTTGGGCGGTATCAAGGAGATGACCTCGCTGCCCGCAGCGGTCTTCATCATCGATACCACCAAGGAGAACATCGCCGTCGCCGAGGCAGTGCGCATGGGCATCCCCATCGTCGCTCTGGTGGACACCAACTGCGACCCCGATGTCATCGACTACCCCATTCCCTCAAACGATGACGCCATCAGAGCCATCAAGCTCATCACCGCCCGCATAGCCGATTCCGTTCTGGAGGGGCTGACGGCCCGGGAGTACGCCCAGCAGGCTGCTCTGGAAGCCGAGGAGGTGGAGGTCAGCGCCTACACCGAAACTGGCTACCTGGCCACGCCCGACGAGCCGTTCCCCAGCCAGGCGGAGCCGGAGCCCGAACCGATGTCTCAAGAAGAAACCGAGGCCGGCGGCGCAGCCGGCTGATCCTGGAGCTCTGCACTATGGCCGTACCTGCTTCTGTTGTTAAGGAACTACGCGAGCTTACCGGCGCCGGAATGCTGGACTGCAAGAAGGCGCTGGAGGACAGCAACGGCGACATCGAAAAGGCCAAGGCCATCCTGCGGGAGAAGGGCTTCGCTTTGGCCGCCAAGCGGGCTGAGAGGGCGACCGCTGAGGGGCTGGTCTATGCCTACCTCCACCACAACGGCCGCCTTGGCGCTCTGGTGGAGGTGAACTGCGAGTCCGACTTCGTGGCCCGCACCGACGATTTCAAGAACTTGGTACAGCAGATCGCTCTCCAGGTGGCTGGCGCTGCTCCCCTCTTCGTCTCGCGCGACGAGATGCCCCCCGACAGCACCGACGACCCCAAGCAGGTTTGCCTGCTGGAGCAGCCCCTTCTTCAAGACGAGTCCCGCACTGTCGAGGACCTGGTCAGGGAAGTCATCGCTAAGACAGGCGAGAACATCCGAATCCGTCGCTTCGCCCGGTTCGAACTGGGCCGCTAAGGTTCCGGTGGGGCCGGCATGAGCGCTGATCCTCCCTACAAACGGATCCTCCTCAAGCTCAGCGGCGAAGCCCTCCAGGGGGACCTGCCTTATGGGATCGACCCAGCCACCTTGGACAACATTGCCCAACAGATAAAGAAGGTCCAGGAGCAGGGCACCCAAGTAGCCATCGTGGTGGGCGGCGGCAACATCTTCCGGGGCGCCACAGCCTCTGCAGCCGGGATGGACCGCGCCACGGGCGATTACGCCGGCATGTTGGCCACCATCATCAACGCCCTGGCCCTTCAGGACGCCCTGGAGCGCCACGGCATGACGGTGCGCACCCAGTCCGCCATCACCGTTACCGCCCTGGCGGAACCCTATATCCGCCGCCGGGCCATCCGCCACCTGGAGAAGGGCCGCGTGGTCATCTTCGCCGCCGGTACCGGCAATCCGTACATGACCACCGACACGGCAGCCGCCTTGCGGGCCATCGAGATAGACGCCGACGTCTTGCTTATGGCAAAGAAGAACGTCGACGGCGTCTACGAGAACGACCCGTTCAAGGATCCCAACGCCCGCAAGTTTCGCACCCTTTCCTACCTGGACGCCCTCAACCGCCGGGTGGCCGTAATGGACTCCACCGCCCTCTCCCTCTGCATGGAGAACCACTTGCCGGTGGTGGTGTTCGACCTTCGCATACCTCACTCCATCGAGCGCGTCGCCGCGGGCGCCCATGCCGGCACCAGGGTGGGCGACCTAGAGACCGTCCTGGAGGAGGCGCCGGTGGCCCGCCGGAGCCGCTAACGCAGGAGTAGATGCCATGGAGCAGGAGCAGCTTAACGAGGCCAAGACCCGTATGCACAAGGCTGTCGAAGCCCTGGTTCACGAGCTGGCGGCTGTACGCACCGGCCGCGCTAGCCCCGGCATCGTCGAGCACCTGCGGGTGGATTACTACGGAACTCCTACCCCCCTAAAGCAACTGGCCACCATCACCGCTCCGGACGCCCGCATGTTGGTCATCCAGCCCTACGACCGTAGCAGCATCGGGGCCATCGAGAAGGCGATCCTAAAGTCGGATCTGGGCCTAACCCCCAGCAACGACGGCATCGTCATACGTTTGTCCATCCCGCCCCTTACGGAGGAACGGCGGCGGGAGCTGGTGCGCCATGTGCGCAAGCGGGTGGAAGAGGCGCGGGTGGCTGTGCGTAACATCAGGCGGGATGTGCACGAGCATCTGCGCCGCCTCGAGCACGACCACGAGATATCCCAAGATGAGCTGCACCGCGCAGAGGCCGAGCTCCAGAAGCTGACGGACGAGCAGATCAAGGAGATCGACAAGATCGGCGAGGAGAAGGAGAAGGAACTCCTGACGGTCTGACCAGAGGCGCGCCACGCATGCCCCGCCTGCAACGTTATACTTGTGAACGAAGATGGCCACGACGCTCTCCCTTAGCCGCAAGCGAAGGGCGGCCCCTGTCCCGCCGCTGCCGATATCGCCCATACCGGACCACGTCGCCATCATCATGGACGGCAACGGGCGCTGGGCCCGCGCCCGGGGTCGGCCCCGCCTCTTCGGCCACCGGGCCGGCACCGAGAACATCCGCCGGGTCATCCAGCGCTTCGCCGACTACGGCGTGCCCTGCCTGACCCTCTACGCCTTCTCCACCGAGAACTGGGAGCGCCCCGATTATGAAGTTCGGGGCCTCATGCGCCTCCTCTCCTTCTTCTTGAAGCGCGAGCTGCAGAACCTGCACCGCGAGGGCATACGTCTGGTTCACCTCGGCGACCTTTCGCCCTTGAAGCCAAGGCTTCAGCAGCAGGTGCGAGAGGCCATCGAGCTGACCAAGGAGAACCGGCGCATGACCCTGGCCCTGGCCTGGAACTATGGCGGACGCGCCGAGATAGTTGAGGCCGTTCGCCGCATCGTCCGCGATGGTGTCCCGCCTGAACGCATCGACGAGGCGCTGGTAGCCTCGTACCTCTCAACGGCCGGCCTGCCGGACCCGGACCTAGTCATCCGGACCGCCGGCGAGATGCGGATCTCCAACTTCCTCTTGTGGCAGGGCGCCTATGCGGAGTTCTACTTCACCCCCGTGTACTGGCCGGACTTCGATATCCCAGACGTCGACGAGGCCCTCTTGGCATACAGCCGGCGGGCACGGAGGTTCGGCGGCCTCCTGCCCGGCGAAGTGGACGCGCCGCCCGGAGGCGAAGCCAACAGCCGCCAGAACGGCAGGCGGGGAGCGCCTAGCAACGGCCGCCACGGCCACGCGGGCTAGCGGTCCCGCATGCTCGCCCAGCGGCTTCTAACGACGGTCCTGGGCGTGCCCGTCATCGTGGCCCTAATCCTCATCGGGGGCGCCCTTTACACAGCCGCTGTCGCCGTCATACTGGTGTTGGCTGTGCTCGAGTTCTACGCCGTAACTGACCCCGTCTCTCGTCCCCTAACGTCGCCCGGAATGCAGCGCCCAGCTCCTCCCTTGCACCGCCAGCGGGTTCCGGCGCTCCTGGGCACTGCCGCCGTAGCCGGCCTCACCGTGGCCGCTGATCGGGGCGCCGACGAATGGGCCGGAGCCTTCGCCGCCGCCATAGGGCTGATCTTTCTGTACCAAGTCGCCCAGGCGCAGCCCCTCACCGGACTCCGCGACTGGCTGTGGGCCGTCAGCGGCGTGGCCTACGTCGGCTACCTGGGGTCGCACCTGGTCTTCCTGCGCGATCTGGATGAGGATGGGCGCTGGGTTCTCCTGGCGGTGTTCAGCACCTTCGGGGCCGATACGGCGGCCTATCTGGTGGGGAGAGCCGTGGGACGCGTGCGCATCGCGCCGGCCATCAGTCCCGGCAAGACGCTAGAGGGAACCGCCGCCGGACTCATCGGCGGATTCGCCTGTGTCATCGCCCTCAACGAGCTCACTGGCCTCGATGCCGCCTGGCGCCATGTGGTGCCCCTAGGCATCCTCTTGCCCGTCGCCGCCGTCCTGGGAGACCTGGCGGAGTCCCTCATCAAGCGCGGCGCCGGCGTAAAAGACACCAGCGAGCTCATCCCAGGCCATGGCGGCTTCCTGGACCGCATCGACGCCGTCCTCTTCACGACCCCTTTGGTATACTATTTTGTGATATGGGCCGTGCGTTAGCGCCCGTTTTCAACCACCGGCCTTCCCCAAAGCGGCTGCTCCCCGCGCAAGGAAAGCAAGTGTCGCACCTCGCCAGGCTTTTTCTTCGCATCTGGAGCCCCGAGCAATGACGGGTTTAGCCATCCTGGGCTCCACGGGCTCCATCGGCCGCCAGACTCTGGACGTGGTGCGTTCGCTTCCCGATCGCTTTCGGGTGGTGGCCCTGGCCGCCGGCGACAACGTGACCCTCCTGGAGGAGCAAGCCCGTGAGTTCCGGCCAGCCTTTGTGTACGCCAGCCGGGAGGGCGAATACCTTCGGGCGCGGGCGGCGGCCGGGCACCTGCCATCCCGCTGGGCGGAGATGGAGGAGATGGCGGTGCACCCCTCCGTGGACATCGTAGTCGTGGCCACATCGGGCGCCGCTGGGATCGGGCCAACGCTGGCCGCCGTGCGGGCAGGGAAGGCCGTCGCCATAGCCAACAAAGAGGTGCTGGTGATGGCGGGCCACATCGTCACCGCCGAGGCGCGGCGGGCGAAGGCTGAGCTCCGGCCCATCGATTCCGAGCATTCGGCCATTTGGCAGTGCCTCTGGGGCGAAGATCCCGCCAGCGTCGAGCGTATCGTCCTTACGGCCTCGGGCGGGCCCTTCCGGGACCTGCGTCCGGAAGAGCTGGCTAGGGTCACGGCGGAAGAGGCGCTGCGCCATCCCAACTGGCAGATGGGCCGCAAGATCACCGTGGACAGCGCCACCCTCTTGAACAAGGGTTTGGAGTGCATCGAGGCCCACTGGCTCTTCGATGTTCCCCTGGAGCGCATCGACGTCCTGCTGCATCGCGAGAGCATAGTTCATTCGTTGGTGGAGTTTCGGGACGGCTCTGTGAAGGCGCAACTGGGCGTGCCGGACATGCGTCTACCTATTCAGTGTGCGCTGACCTACCCGGAGAGGCTACCCGGTGCGGCGGTGCCACGGCTGGACTTAGAGATGATAGGGACTCTGAACTTCGGCTTACCCGACAGCAAGCGCTTCCCCTGTCTGCGCCTGGCCTTGGACGCCGGCCGCAAGGGGGGAACCTACCCGGCGGTTTTGGCAGCCGCCGATGAGGTGGCCGTGCAGCACTTCCTCGCCGGACACATCACGTTCCCGGATATCGCCCACCTCATCGACGACGCCCTTAGCAACCACCGCAGCATCGCCAACCCGTCGCTTGAGCAGGTGCTGGCGGCCGACGCCTGGGCCCGAGAGTGGGCCGAGGACTGGGTGAGGGCAAAGGCCTGAGGCGTCCATGCTGAGCGTCATCTATTCCGTCTTGCCCTTCCTGGCCATGCTGGTGGGCCTCATCGTCTTTCACGAGCTCGGCCACTACTTCACCGCCAAGGTCTTCAAGGTAAAGGTGCTGGAAGCGGGGCTCGGGTATCCGCCCCGGATCTGGGGTTTCAACTGGCGGGGCACCCTGTATTCCATCAACTGGCTCCCCCTGGGCGGCTTCGTAAGGCTCCTGGGGGAAGAGGATCCGTCCGATCCTCAGAGCTTGGCGGCCCAGGCGGCCTGGAAGCGCCTCATCGTTCTGGGCGCCGGGTCCGGCATGAACTTCATCCTGCCGGTGATCCTCTTCGCCATCGCCTTCATGATCCCGCGCCAGGTGCCCGTGGGGCCGGCTGTGATCGAGGCCGTGGCCGAGGGGTCGCCCGCGGCGGAGGCCGGCCTGCAACCCGGCGACACCATCCTGGCCCTGAACGGGGAGTCCGTGAAGAACACGCAAGAGGTGGGCCGCCTCATCCGCCTGAACATGGGGGAGACCGTCCGGTTCACGGTGAAACGCCAGGTCCTGGGTAGCGCTGGGCAGACGGAGGTCCTGGAGGT
>DAOUAG010000167.1:0-15768 GCA_034433815.1 Dehalococcoidia bacterium
GATGGCGAAAATAACGATTGCCTCGCCCTTGACGGGATCCTCCCGGGCGACGGCCGCCGCTTCGGCCACGGCCGGGTGGCCCACAGCGGCGTTCTCCAACTCCAGGCTGCCGAGGCGGTGCCCGGCCACCTTTATCACCTCGTCGGCCCGTCCCAAGAGCCAGAAGTAGCCATCGGCATCGCGGATCGCGTAGTCGCCCGCGTAGTACGCCCCCGGGAACCGGCTCCAATAGGTCGTCCGATAGCGTTCGGGGTCTTTATGGATCCCCAGCATGATTCCTGGCCAGGGGCGCCGGATCACCAGCAGTCCGCGCTCGCCCGGCGGCAGCTCCCGACCCTCCTGGTCGACCACGGCGGCGTCAACGCCAGGCAGGGGGAAGCTGGCCGAACCGGGCTTCAGGGGCATCGGCTGGATGCCCGGCGCGGGGGAGATCATGAAGCCGCCCGTCTCAGTCTGCCACCATGTGTCCACGATGGGACAGCGTTCGCCCCCGACGAAGCGGTAATACCACTTCCACGCCGCCGGATTGATGGGCTCCCCCACCGTGCCCAGGAGCTCCAGGCTCGACAGATCGTGCCGCTCTAGCCAATCGGTACTGTGGCTCATGAACATACGGATGGCCGTCGGCGAGGTGTAAAAGACGGTCACGCGGTACTTCTCGATGATCTCCCACCAGCGGTCGAGCTGCGGGTAATCCGGGGCGCCCTCGTACATCACCAGGGACGCCCCGTGCATAAGCGGGGCATAGACGATGGCGCTGTGACCGGTGACCCAGCCGACGTCGGCGGTGCACCAGTAGACGGAGTCGTCCCGGATGGCGAAGGCCCATCGGTACGTGGAGTAATTGAAGACGAGATATCCGCCGGTGCTATGGACGATCCCCTTGGGCTTGCCGGTGGTGCCAGACGTGTACAGGATGTAGAGCGGGTGGGTAGCCTCGACCTCCTCTGGGGCAACGTAGAGGGCGGCATCCTCCAGCAGGTCGTGCAGCCAGACGTCGCGCCCGGGACGCATCGGCACGTCGCTGCCGGTGCGCCTCAGGACGATGGCCGTCTGCACGCCCGGCGCCAAGGCCAGGGCCTCATCGGCGATCTGCTTCAAAGGGATGACTTTTCCCCGCCGGTAGCCGCCGTCCGCCGTCACCAGCACCTTCGCCCCCACATCAGTCATGCGCTCCGCCAGCGCCTGGGCGCTGAACCCGGAGAAGACCACGGTGTGCACGGCACCGATGCGGGCGCAGGCCAGCATGAAGATGGGCAGTTCCGGCACCATGGGCAGGTAAAGGGCTACGGCATCCCCCTTGCCGACGCCGAGCTTCCTGAGGACCGAGGCGACCCGATTCACCTCCCGATAAAGGGTGGAATAGCTCAACGTCCTCGAGTCGCCCGGCTCTCCCTCCCAGTAGATGGCCACCTTGCTCTTGCGCCACGAACGGAAGTGGCGGTCCAGGCACAGGTAGGAGGCGTTGAGCCGGCCGCCCACGAACCAGCGGGCGAAGGGCGGTTCCCACTCCAACACGCGCTCCCAGGGACGGAACCACTCGAGCTGGCGGGCCTCCTCCGCCCAAAAGCCCTCAGGGTCGTCAAGGGAGCGCTGATAGAGATCCTGGTATCGCTTCAGCGGCCAGAAGGTCTCTCCGTCCATGATGCCTGGTCCTCCGTCGGGCACCGCCATCTGATGGGAGTGTATCACGTCTTTTCACGATGGCCCTAGGCAAACCCAGGCCGCACGAGACCTCCGCTCATGCTGAGCTCCGTCGAAGCATGAGCGGCAGCCGCCCGCGTGAAGAATCCCTAAGCTTTGGTCCATCCGCGGCACAATAAGAGATGCCGTCCCAGTTGACACGGCGGCACGAATCTGTTTTCTTGACGGCGGGGCCACCTGGCCGCGAGCCGGCCTATCTCTAAGCCCAGCGTCGCCTTTCAGCCAAGGCAGGAGGAGCCCGCCATGATAGAAGGAATGTCGCAAGAGCAACTGCTGGAGGATTTCGCCCGCTACGTTTCGCCCCAGAAGGTGCGGATGTACCGCATGTGGGGCGTCGACTTCATCCCAGGCAAGCGGGAGGGCGTCCGGGTCTGGGACTGGGAGGGCAAGCGGTCATGGATCGATTGCAGGAGCGCCGGCGGTGTCTTCAACCTTGGACACCGTCCGCCCCGCATCATCGCTGCCCTCAAGAAGGCGCTGGATGAGATCGATATAGCCGACCACATGCTGGCCAGCGGCTATCGGGCCATGACGGCCAAGAAGCTGGCGGAGATCACGCCAGGGGATCTTCAATACACCTGCTTCGGCTCCTCCGGGGGCGAGGCCATCGACTTCGCCATCAAGCTAGCCCGCGGCTACACCGGCAAACCCGGGGTCATATCGGCGGTGAAGGGGTACCACGGGCATACGGGTATGGCCCTGGCCGCTACCGATGACTTCGGCACGAGGTACGGGCCCCTGGCGCCGGGCTTCCGCAAGGTGCCCCACGGGGACTTCGAGGCCCTGGAGAAGGCGGCGACGGACGACGTGGCGGCCATCATCATGGAGACCATCCCGGCCACGGCCGGCTTCATCATCCCTCCGGACGATTGGTACCCCCGCGTGCGCAAGCTGTGCGACGAGCGGGGGATCATCCTGATCCTGGACGAGGTGCAGGCGGGCCTGGGCCGGACGGGTCGCCTCTGGGCCTACGAAGAGTGGGGCATCTACCCCGACATCATGGTGCTGGGTAAGGGCATGAGCGCGGCCATCTACCCCGTCTCCTCCGCCACCTACCGTCCCTTCCTCCAGTCCTTCTTCGACGCCGACGCCTTCGCCCACCTCTCCTCTACGGGCGGCTCCGAGTTAGGGATGGTGACGGCGCTGGAGATGCTGAACCAGATCACCGAGCCCGGCTTTCTGGAGCACGTCAGGGCCATGGGCCAGCGGTTCGAGGACGGCTTCGCGGCGCTTCAGGAGAAGTACCCGCAGGTGCTCAAGGGTCTGAACCGCCGGGGCCTAATGATAGGCGTGGTCATGTCCCACAAGGATTGCGGCCTGCTGATGGCCCGGGCGCTAGCCCAGCGGGGCGTCATCGCCGTCTATGCCCACTACAACCCGCATATCCTCCAGCTCATGCCCCCGCTTATCATCCAGCCGCACGAGGTGGACGAGGTGCTGGACGCCTTCGATGGCGCCTTTCAGGAGGTGGCGGCCGCCCTGGGCGGGTGACGGCCGCCCCAGGAACACTCCCTTCAGATCAGAGCGCCCAAGAGAGAACCTGAGAGAGTGGAAGAGGCAGAGCCCAAGATAGACCCGCGGGAGGCGCTGGCCGCCCTCGGTTATCCCGAGGTCTCGGAGCCAGTGAGGATAACCGGCGGCTGGGAGACCCTCCTGTGGCGGTTCCAGACACCGGACGGCCGCGAACACTCCCTACGCGTCTACCATCTGGCCAGGATCCGGGCCATCGCCTGGCGAGAGAGGGCGGCGCTGGAAGCCTGTGCCGGGGCCGGCCTGCCGGCGCCGCGGGTCGAGAAGGAGGGCGAAGTCTGCGGCTTTCCCGCCCTCGTCCTCTCGTGGTGCCCGGGCAAACCGATCCTATCCTTCATCGAGAACAAACCGTGGCTGTTGTGGCGCCTAAGCCACCTCTTCGGCCAGATGCACGCCCGCCTGCACGCCATCAGGCCGCCGGGGGAGTTCCTCGCCTCGGCGCCCAGGGAGTGGGTGATGAGGGCAGGAGACGAATACCAAGACTTGGCCGAGCACGCCCTGGGTCTGGGGTTGCGCACCGACTGCCTGATCCACATGGACTACCATCCCTTGAACATCGTCAGCGACGGATCCGTCATCACCGGCGTCCTGGACTGGTGCGGAGCAGCGGCTGGCGACCCCCGGGCAGACCTGGCGCGCACGGAGATTACCCTCCTAGCGGCTCCCGTACCGCCCGGGCCCATGGCCCCTTTCCTGAACCTGGCCCGGCATCTGGTGCTCCGCGCCTGGCGTTCGGGATATCGGTCGGTTGCTGGCTCCTTGCCTAACTACCGCCCGCTGCGGGCCTGGGCCGGCGCCACCCTCATCACCGAGATCGTCCCCGTCATCGACATGCCCAACGTCTGGGGGACGCGCCAGGACCTGGAGAAGTTCCGCCGTCTGGTGGAGGCTTGGGCCCGCCGGGAGGGCATCCGGCGCTAGCCGCGGGCGAAACCATCGCCCTTGCGCTACCACGGGGGCGGCGGCTAGACTTCTCGTGCACGCGCCACCAGACCGCCTGCCAACCGCTATGCCCCATCACGACGGCCTCCGCCACGAATACGCCACCGTAAACGGCCTGCGATACCACTTCGTCCGCCAAGGCAGCGGGCCGCCTCTCATCCTGCTCCACGGCTGGCCCGGCTTCTACTACGAGTGGCGCCTGAACATCGGGCCCCTCTCCCAGAGGTTTGAGGTGGTGGCCCCCGATATGCGGGGCTACGGCTACAGCGAGAAGCCCGACCTGCCGCCAGAAGAGGGATACACCCCCGCCGCCTACGCCGCCGACATCGGAGCCCTGATGGACGCTTTGGGATGGGACAAGGCGAGCTTCGTGGCCCACGACTTCGGCAGCGTTTGGGCCCAGCAGTTCGCCCGTGCCCAGCCGGGGCGGGCGCAACGGCTGGTGCTCATCGATCCCGTCTACCCCGGCATCGGCGCCCGTTGGTTCGAGCCCGGACGGGCCCTGGAGACCTGGTACACGGCCTTCCACCAGTGGCCTTGGGCCGAGGAGCTCGTCGGGTCCAGCCGCAAGGCCACGGAGATCTACCTCCGGCATTTCCTCAGCCATTGGTCCTACAACCCGGACCTCTGGACTGATGGGGAGATCGCCGAGTACGTGGAGGCCTTCTCCCAGCCTGGAGCGCTGCGCGGCGGCTTCAACTGCTACCGCGCCTTGTTCCGCGCCCCGGGAGCCATGGCTGCTACCGGCAAGATCCTGGCGCCTACTCTCGTGCTTTGGGCCGAAAACGACCCGATCTTGCCGCCGGCCTGGGCCGATAAGCTGGGCGACTTCTTCGCGGACTACGAATTGCAGACGGTACCGAAGGCCGGTCACTTCCTGATGCGAGAGCAACCGGATGTCTTGAACAGAGCCGTTATCCAGTGGGTATTGGACGAAGGAGGACGCCGATGAAGGTCGAGAGCGCCATAGTGGCCACGTCCATCGCGGGGCTGGCGGAGCATGCGCGCCGTTTGGAGCAGGCCGGCTACGATTCCGTGATTACCCCGGAAGCGGGGCATGACCCGTTCCTGCCTCTGATGATCATCGCCGAGCACACCCAGCGGCTGAAGTTCGGCACCGGGGTGGCTATCGCCTTCCCCCGCAGTCCCATGGTCACGGCTCAGATAGCCTGGGACCTCCAACGCTTCTCAGGTGGGCGTTTCCTCTTGGGCATGGGGACGCAGGTCAAGGGCCACAATGAGCGCCGCTACTCGACCCCCTGGCCCTCGCCGCCCGGCCCTCGCCTGCGGGAGTATATCCTGTGCCTGAAGGCGATCTTCAAGACGTTCCAAACGGGGGCGCGGCCCGATTTCCAGGGCAAGTACTATCAGTTCACGCTCATTTCCCCCTTCTTCAACCCTGGGCCTAACGAGCCTCCGGCCGACCGTGTGCCCATCTACATCTCAGCCGTGAACCGCTACAACTGCCGCCTGGTGGGCGAGCTGTGCGATGGCATCCGCATGCACGGCTTCAACACGGCGAAATACACCAGAGAGGTGATCCTGCCCGCCATCAAGGAAGGGGCGGAGAAGGCAGGGCGCGACATGTCGGAAATCGACATCGTGGCTGGAACCTTCGTGATTACGGGGAAGAACTGGGACGAGGTGGAGAAGGCCAAGGCGCCAGTGCGCCAACAGCTCTCCTTCTACGCCTCGACCCGCGCCTACTTCCCGGTGCTGGAGGTGCACGGTTGGCAGGAGGTGGGCCAACGGCTGTTCCGCCTCTCGATGGAAGGCAGGTGGACGGAGATGGCCAGCGCCATCACCGACGAGATGCTGGACGAATTCGCCATAGTGGCCCCCTACGATGAGCTGGTGCCCCGGCTCAAGGAGCGCTTCGCTGGCCTGGCCACGACCCTCGACTTCGGGTTTGGCGTCCGCACGCCGGAGGAGCACGAACGGCTGAGCGAGATCGTGGCAGAGATCAAGAAGCTTTAGCCGGGCCGTCCCGCCCGGCCGGCGCCGTTACTGGCAGGGCGGTCCCTGGTAGGCCCGCTGGCCGTTCAACATGGGCGGCTTCAGCACGATGAGCGCCACCAGGTCGGTGATGTTGATGTCCTCGGACAAAGGGCCGGTCGATGGCACGATGTCCCAGCGCGGATCGTACCCCGGTTGACCCGGCGATGTGTTCAGGCGATGGACCGGCGCGATGAAGCTGGCGATGTCCTGCATATCGATGCGATAAGTTCCATCGGTCGCCAGGTCGGCGGGCCACGCCATGCTGGGCCTCGTGGGGCGGTTCGTATCGGGCATCCCGCAGCGGACGAAGGGATCCGTGCCCACCCGTTGCTCCACCCACGTCGGGAAGCCGTCGCCATCGGGGTCCGCGTTGGGATCCGGCGTGGGTGATGGCGTAGGAGCAGGGGTTGGCGTGGGCCTAGGCGTAGGCGTAGGCGTGGCCGTGGGCGTTGGCGTTGGTGTTGGCGTCGGCGTGGAAGGAGGAGGCGATGGGTTGGGCACGTAGCCCCCGAAGTCGGTGGTCCAGTACCAGCCGTAGGGACTCCCAGGGGTGTAGACCCTGCCGATGCCTATCACCCGGTAGTTGGTGCTGAGCATATTGGCGTTGTGGCCGGGGGAGTTGCGCCAGAGGTCGAAAACCGTTTGGGCGGAGGACGTTCCGGCGGCGATATTTTCACCTTTCCAGGTAGTGTAGTTGTAGCCGAAAGCGGCCATACGGTCCCAGGGATTGCGGCCCAGGGAATCGGTGTGGCTGAAGTAGGCGTTGGCCCCCATATCGCCGCTCATCCAGCGGGCCGCCTCCGTGAGGCTAGGGTCGACGAGCAGGGGGCCGGCGCCGTTCTGCTGGCGGTAGTTGTTCAACAGGTTAAGGAACGCTTGCTCCTCAGGATCCAGGGTCGTGGTTGCGGTGGCGGGCGCCCCGGGCGTTCCAGCCAGGAGGGCAACGGTGGCCAGGAAGGCCCCCAGCGTTAACCATATGAGCTTGGGCGACATCGTCTGCACCTCTCTTCGCCGGCAAGGCCAGATGGGGCGGGTCTTACCATAAGAAGAGACTTGCCGGGCTGCCCCTGGTTACGGCGGCGATCGACAAAACGGGTTGAGGCAGGGTTTAGGATGCCGAGGGCACGGCATCCGCGGGGCCGTGGAATGACATCTCATCCCGCTCATTCGAGAACCTCAGCATGAGCGGAAGGTGTACGCGCCCCGTGCTTCGAGAGTCGAAGGCGAGGGGGGTTACGTGCCGCTCATGCTTCGAGAACCTCAGCATGAGCGGAGGCGGGCCGCCGTTACGGATTCAAGAGGCCGTGCTCCCGCAAGAGGGGCTGGCTGTACGTGATGCGTCCGGTGAAGGTTTGGGGATCGCAGGTGGCCAAGAGGAGGGCGGCGCGGGCCATGTATTCCTCCGGCTCGGCGCGCGGGTCGTCCGCGCTCTCGATCAGCTTGTGATAGAGGACGCCCGGCGTGGGGACGATGCCGGCGGGGGCCAGGGCGTTGACGGCGATGCCCGTGCCATAGAGCTCGTGGGCGAGCCCCGTGGTCAGACGTTCGATTCCGGCCTTTACGACGCCGTATGGCGTACCGCCGCGGGGATAAGAATAGGGTGGGCCCTCAGGATGGCGGGCAGCCAGAGACGATATGTTGATGATGTGGCCCCGCTTGGCCGCCAGCATGTCTGGCAGCACGGCCTGGATCAGCATGAACGGGCCCGTGAGATCTACCTCCAGCATCTTCCGCCATCGGCGCAGCGGGAACTCCGGGAAGGGGATATAGTAGTTCAGGGCCGCGTTGTTCACGAGCACATCCGGAGGCCCGAACGCCTCCCGGACGGTGGCCACGAGCCGGGCAACCTCCTCCTCTTGCGAGACGTCGCATTGCACGGCGATGGCTCGGCCCCCGGCTGCCTCGATCTCCGCCACCGTCTCCGCGATGCTCCCAGGCAGCGGGTGCTGGCCCGGCTGCACCGTACGGGCCGCGGCTGCGACGTTGGCTCCTTCCTTGGCGAAGAGCAGCGCGATGGCCTTGCCGATGCCCCGGCTGGCGCCGGTGATGATGGCGGTGCGACCCTCCAGTTGTCCTACCATGGGCGTTTCCTCCTTCCGTGCTGGTAAGCCGTCTTAGTGGGGCCTAGCGTATCCCAACGCCTGGGCCGAGTCCCGCAGCAGGTTACGCACGGCTTGCATGTCCAGGCCTATCTTCACGGGCCCCCGGTCGAAGGCCAGGGAATCCTCTAACTGTATGACGGCCGTACAGAGCTTCTTGGCCAGCTCCTCATCTTGTTCCCGCACCTTAGGATCTATGTTGTGTGTGAAGTTGTGCACGGGGCCGAAGAAGGCGGATTCGGCGCCCTGGACGTCGCCACGGGCAAGCATGTCCAGGATGCGGCCCAAGGCTGCGTCCTCCTCCTGAAAGGCTTGTTCGGAGATCTTGCTGGAGCCCAGGGGCGGGAGCGGCTTGTCGCAGGGCCCACCGCCGTTGCCGCTCAGGGCAGCTCTACCCAAGAAGAATCCGCCCACTGCTATCACCACCACGCCGCCGAGGATGGCTCCCCAGGCCCAGTCCGGCAGCGTCATCCGAGCCATGCGCCGCCGCACCGGCCGGCGGCGGGCTGGACGGCGCTTCGCTGCGTGAAGCGAAGGCTTAGGGCGGGGGCAGACTAGTATCGATGCCATACTCGGCCTTCAGGAAGTTTATCAGGTGCCAGCGCTCCTCTTCCGTTATCTGGTCCGCGAAGGGGGGCATGAAGTTGCCGAGGCCGTTGGAGATGACCTCGAAGAAGAAGAGATCGGTGTGGTAGGGGATGTGCTGGCGAAAGTCCGCTGGCGGGACGCCCAGGGACGCAGCGTCCGGGCCATCGCCGCGGCCGTCGGCTCCGTGGCAGCGGGCGCAGTTGTTGACGTACAGGCTGCGGCCGATGGCGATGGAGCTGCCCGTGGCCTGCACGGGGTTAACGGGCCCTTGGCCGGCCGGGAAGAGGCTCTCCACCAGTAAGGCCAGACCAACCACGGAGATGAACCCGCTGCCTATCCTGAGGCCGCGGCCCAGACGCCGCGGCAGGCCTGGCCACTGGGCCGCCCAGATGATCATCAGCACCGCAGCCAGCAGCACGCCTATGGCCCCCAGGGTAATCCAACTGCCGGCCAAGAGGGGCAGGCTGAACTCCCCTCCGCCTTCGGCTTGCGCTCCCGGAACGGCCACTCGGAATACCGCTGTTACGTCCTCCAGCTCCCGCCGCCGCAGATCGACGGCCACCTCCCAGGCGCCTGGCGTGGTGAAGAAGGGCCCCACTGCCTTGTAGGCGTTGAGACCTGCCGGCTCGGCGATGACCTCCGAGGGGCCCAGCGCTGGATCGGGCGGCTTGAATCGCAGGCGCACCCGTTGCACCTCGCCCAACTGGCCGCCCGAAGGCGGAAAGAGGAAGACGCGGAAGGAGTTGGTGCCGACCGCCTTGGGAGAGATGGTGAGGTTGACCATGGCGGAGCCTGTGTCCTGGATCTGGTCGTAGCCCACCACCGCCTGAGTGGAAGCCTGCACGTTGGCTGCGGCGTCTCGCTCCTGCCGGGCCGTGGGGTACTGCACGAAGACGGCGGCAGCGGCCAGAACGGCGAGGGCCAAGACAACCTCGGCGCGCACCGTCCGGATGAAGCGCCTGTCCGAGGCATCGTCGCTCTTGCGCCGGGCCTGGGGCGCCAAGAAGACGGCGTTGAGGCCGGCCGCCAGCATGAGAAGCGCGATGATGGCCAGTTTCACCGTCAGGGCGCGGCCGTAGGCAGTGTCGGCCAGGGCGTCGATGTCCGGCACCTGCGTCAGGCTACTGGCCAGGCCGGTAGCGAGGAGAAGGGCCACGGCCGTGGCTGCCAGGACCGAGAAGCGGCGTAGGGGCTGCGAGAGGAGGGCCGGCCGCTGGTGCGACGGCGTGTGCCGGATCGCCCAGGCCAGAAAAAGGACGAGCTGAAAGAGGATTCCCACCCAAAGGGCTGCCGCAACCAGGTGAATGAAGTCGGCCCCCACGGCCCAGAATGACCCGGGCACGGAGCTGGCGTGGCTGGTCGTGGCCACCAGGAGCAGGTACAGCAGGCCGCCAACTAGGGCGATGGCCAAGAGGGATTGCGCGGCCTTCTGGCGGCGCCCTGCCTTCAGCCGTCCGTGGCCCCAGAGCAGCGCGGCTAACGCCAGGAGCAGCACCTGCCGCTCCATCCAACGTTCGCCCCAAACCGTGCGTAGCGCCTCGTCGGTCAAGTCCAGTCCGCCCAGGCGGCGCGCCTGGATGAAGAGTTCTGCCGCGCCCGTGGCGGCCAAACCAAAAACGCCGGCCCAGGCAGAGCGCAGGCAGTAGCGGTGGACGGCGGTCTTCGCTTCCCCTGTTAAGTGCCCGGCGACCAGCGTCAGAAAGGCAAGCCCGCCGAGGGCCAGGGCGGCGGCCAGCAGCCCGGTCCATTTAACGGCTACCGCGTCGGCGGTGGGAGAGCCGCCACTGTAGCCAGCGCCGCCGCCCGCGGAAGGCCGGGGACCAGAGGGCTCCGACCCATCCGGGTTGAGGACGGTGAAGGGATACGATCCCTTCAATAGGTGGCCATCCACGCTGGAAAGGGTCTGCCAGAGCACGGCGTAGAAGCCGGGCGGCAACGGCTCCGGGATGGTGACGGACATCTGCGCGGCGTCTGGGCCGAAGGACGTCTGGCCCGAGTCCACCTGTTTGCCCTCGCCGTTGACGACCTTGAGGGAGGAGAGGCGCGTGTCCAACGCCTCGCTGAAAAAGGCCGAGACCACGGGCGGCGGGTCCTGGAGTCTCGCGTTTACAGGAGGGTCCGAGCGGATGAGGATGGCGTGGGCCTCGGCCGGCGCCGGCGCCGTCGCCATGAGCGCCAGCGATCCGAGGGCGATGGCCACTGCGGCCAAGAGGCTGGCGCCCCGGGCGGCTGCGGCCTTCCTCTGCGTCCTCACGGCGCCAGACCCATCTCCCGCCCCGCCTGCTGGAGGAGCTCGGCGGAGCGCTCAGCCTCCTGCCGCACCACCGTCAGGTCGCGATTGCCGGCCAGTTGCATCTCCAGGACGACCATGCTCCGGCAGACCCTTTCGCCCAGGGACGGGTCGATCTTCCGTAAGGGGCCGTCGATGTCGTGGGTCACGTTATGGGCCTCGGTGCCGAAGAAGAGGGATGGCGCGCCGTCGCGGTCGCCGGCTGCTGCCGCCGCCGCCAGCCTCTGGAGGCCGGCGACGGCGGCAGCCAGGCGCTCTGAGGTGACGGCCTGGCTAGTGAAAGGGGCGGCTGCCTGCTGGCAGGCGCGAGCGGCTGTGGTGGCGGTCTGCCCGCCGCCTGTCAGGCTAGAGGCGGCGAACAGGGCGCCGGAGAACGCGCCAGCCACGATGAGCCGCGGAAGGGACGCCCGAAGCCACCGGCCGGCCCAGCGTTTACTGAAGACGCGGCTGCCTCGCGGCCGCTCGCCCCAGGCGAAGCTGAGGGCGAAGAGGGCCACGAAGACCGCTGCGACGACGGCGGCCGCGGTGTAGGTCCCAGCGCCCCCGAAATGGAGGAAAACCGCAGCCAGGCCGAGGCGGCTTAAAGCCAAGGGCTCAGCCTCCAGACCTGCGGGCAAAGCCGTATCCGCCCGCCCCTCCGACCAAGAGCCCGCCAAATACGCCCATGATCAGGGCCCAGATGGGGATGCCATCGTCTCCGCCTTCGTCCGGCGCCGGCGCCGGGGCGGCGGTACCGGCGGGAGTAGCCGCTGCCACGGTGGCGGGCGGCGCCGTCGTGGCGGCTGGCGTGGCTGGCGATGCGCCCGACGGCCCGGTGCCCACGTAGAAGTGGAACGCCCCCTGCGCCTCCTCGGCGTCTTCGTCCGACAGCGTGTGCCAGATGACGGTGTAGCGTCCCGGCGGCAGCGCCGGGGCCAATTCGGCGTAGATGTGCTTGCGGTCGTTGTCGTCCAGCTTGGCCCCTAGGTCCACCCTATCGCCCACATCGTTGACCACGACGAGGCTGGGCAGTCCCCCGCTGCGGGTCATCTCCTGGCTGAAGTATACGTCGACCCGAGGTGGAGATTCCGCCAACACGGCCCCGTCCGCTGGCTCGGAGCGTTCGTACTTGGCGTGGGCGCTGGCGCCAAGGACAGTGAGGAGGGTGGCGCCGGCCGCCAGAAGGATGGCGGCGGCCCAGGCGGGCGCTCGGGGCAGGTGTGATCCCGGTGGGCGTGGGGCACTCTGTTTCGGGTCTTGACGTTCGCTCATGGTCAATGGCTCATCTCCCCGGCGTTCTCGGCTCCGAGAAAGTTTGCCGCGGCGCCGTCCAGCACGTGCCAGGCCAGGTGGGCTACAGGCCCCGCCGCCTTGCTGGCGGCCAGATCGCCGGATTCCAACGCTTTGGCGAACTCCTCCAGTTTCATGGCGCAGTCGTCGGCCGCCGCCTTCAGCTCCTCAGGCCAGTCCGTCGCTGTGACTATGAGGTGCATGCGGCTGACGGCGCCGTGCCAGGCGGGATCGAGGGCGCTGGCCGTATTCAGGCTCTCGGCTATTTCGTGCAGGCCTTCAGCCCGGAGGGCCGTGTAGGCCAGCAAGACCTGCTGGCGCATCATGGAGTCATGGATGCTCTTGACCGAGGTCTGAAGATCGGTGAGCTGGGACGCCATCTGCTGCACCCGCTGCTCGGTCTGTTGGTTGTCGCCATCGTCTCCGCCACAGGCGGCCGCCGCCACTAGGGCGACGCTGGCCAGGGCGGCGACGAAAGCGACTAGCTTGATGCGTTGCGACAAAGTTATCGCCTCCTCTGTACTAGGCGCCGGAGGGACGCGTCAAGGATCGTCCCGCTCTAGGCGCGCGAATGACGTGTTGGGTGCTTAAGAGAGGCGCGGGGGGTGCAGCAGGCGCGAAGAGGGGGGATCGGAAGGAATGATGTCAGGGAGTTGATGGACCAGCTCTTCTTTCGGCGCGGGCGCTGGAACCGGGGGCTCCTGGCCGACCCACCAGGCGCCAGTGAAGTCCGTCTGGCCGGAGCACTTGGATGGGCCCACGTGGCAGTGTGCGGCGTGCTCGTTGGCTGTGGCCTCGTCCACGATGTCGTGGGTATGTCCGGCGAGCGGCCAGTGGCCCACGTAGGTCACGTTGGGCGCCACGACGCCCAGCAGAACGGCAAGGGCGCCGACTCGGATTAACAGGAGGCGCGTTTTCTCCCGCATGTTAGCCGACTGCCAACCCCATTATACCGCCACCGTGGCTGCCCCAGGGGCTGCCCGGAGTCACGCCGCAGCTCAGGGCGTCGGGCCGTCCGCGGGCACCGCCTGCTTGGTGCGGGACTCCCACCATATGGCCCCGGCCCCCAATAGGGCCATGACGATGCCCAGGACGCTGACGATGAGGTAGGTGCGTATGGGGACGGCCATGATGTCCACCCCCAGGTCCAGAAGACCTTTGGCGAAGGGATCGGCGTCCACGGCGGCGGTTCGCAGTCCGAAGCGAATGGCCACGGCGCCGGCCAGCAGGGGCAGCCCAGCCGCGGTGAGCACGCCGCCAAAGGCGGCCAACCGAGGGAGAGGAGCCAGGCTCACGGCCAGGGCCAGGGCCAGACCGAAGGCCATCAACCCCAGCAGACCCGTCAGGCCCAGGAAGATGCGGTGGTTGTCATCGTTGATGAGGCCCAGGCCCGTCTTCAGGAGGCCGGCTGAAGAGATGCGCCGGACATCCTGTCTCGCCTCCGGGTCGTTGTCGTCCCAGATGGACCAACCATCACTGTACAAGCGGCGGGCCGATTCGTCCAGGATGAGGCGACGCAGCTCGGCAGGATCGATCGTCCCCGCCTGCTCCCGCGGGATCTCCACCGGTATCGGATAGCCCCGCACCAGAACCTCGTAGGAGCCCTCCGCGCCGGCCGCCTGGCGAAGCTGCTCCTGGATGCCCGGAAGGGCGGAGTCGATCCCGGTGGTGACAGCGGCGGCGCGGCGCAGGACCCGGTGCCCAGGGCCGGACGAGGTGACCTGGAAAGCGGCCAGTGCCAGCAGGAAGGCGATGAGGACGATGGTGAGGATGAAGCCGATGGTCCACTGGGACGCCGTCCTGACCAGGGACCGGGGGCTGTTCACGGCAGTTGGACGACGACGGTGCCCGCCAGCATGTCATGGAGGGCACGGGCGCGCCGGTCGAAGAGGATGGGCAACATCCCGATGCCCATGGGCAAGAAGCTGAGGGGCCAGGCCAGCGTGCGGACCACCGCCTGGGGAAAAGAGATGTGGTAGCCCTCTGAGTCCGTAACGGCGATGTGCACGGCCATCATGCCGAGGCTCTGGCCCCGGGCCCACCACATGGCGATGAAGTACCAGGGCGGCACCAGGAAGAAGCTGGCCACGATGAGGAAAGAGGCCCAATAGACCTTGTCCGGAATGTTGGACTCGTTGCCCCAATCACTCCGCAGCAGGAGCTGGAGGCCGGCTGCTGCGACGAACAGAAAGAAGATCGATGCCAGGACGATGGCGTCGAGGATGAAGGCCACGGCGCGGAGTTGAAAGCCTGCGTAGGGGAGTTCGGGCGCCGGAGGGCTGGTGGCCTGCCTCGTCTGTCCGGTTATGGCCATGTCTGGGCTCGATTATAGCACCGGGCGCTCAGTGTCGCCGTGGCTCTTACACCCCGAAGGGAAGATGGGCCCAAAGGACCTGCCAGGCGGCAGAGGGGCTCCGCGCCAAGATGGGCAGCAGGGCGCGGAGGGCCTGCCCGGATCTGGCGAGGCGGAGCAGCGCCCGGGACGGGTAATCGATGTCCCCATGACGGGCTGCGAGGGCGCTGAGGCGATCCTGGCGCAGGGCCCGGACCACCCTGTTTATCCCTTCGTCGCCCAAGGCTAGCCCGGCGTGCCGCAAGCGGCGGCTGCGGACCAGCTCGCGGCCGATCTCAGCCTTCCATCGTCGTTCGTAAGACGAGAGGCGGCAGGCGCTCAGGTCATCGGCTCGGAAGGCCTCCAGCGCTGCCTGGGCGGCGTGACGTGCAGCCACTAGCCCCGTGTAGATCCCGCCGCCCGAGAGGGGCTTCACCTGGCCCGCGGCATCGCCCACCAGGAGGACGTTATCGGCGTAGGACCGGGGTGCGAAGCCCAGAGGGATGGTGCCGCCGTACATGCGGAGCGGCTCCAGCGAGGCAAAGAGCTGGGGGAAGGCCGCTGCCATCCGCCGGTAGCAGGCGATGGGCTTGGCGCCGTTGGTAGACCCTATGCCGGCGCGCACCGTCCCGTCCCCCACCGGGATGATCCAACCGAACCATCCGGGCGCCACCTCGCTGGCCACGAAGACGTGGACGAAGTCCTGCCGCGGGGTCCTGAGGCGCCCCTCGATGCCCAGGCAATAGGCCTTCTCTCGCGGCCCTGGCAGCCCCAGGCAGCGAGCCACCCGCGAGTGGGCGCCGTCGGCCCCCACGATGAGGCGGGCTGTGAGATGTCGAATCTGGCCGTCTGTCTGCACGGTGAGCAGAACGCCTCCGTCCTGGCGCGCGACGCCGGTGACCCGGCCGCGGAGGAGCTCGGCGCCGGCGGCTTGCGCTTGCTGGCAAAGGGTTTGATCCCAGCGGACGCGGTCGATGGCCACGGCCCGGACTTGGTCGCCTCCCAGCTCGGCCACG
>DAOUAG010000168.1:0-4177 GCA_034433815.1 Dehalococcoidia bacterium
GACGGCCTTGCGGGCCACCAGGCCCGCCGCCAGCATGACCGAGGGGTTGGAGGTGTTGGTGCAACTGGTGATGGCCGCGATGGCCACCGAGCCGTGGGTCATCTCCACGCCGCCGTTCAGGGCCACCGGGACCCCAGCGGGCCGACCCTCACCTGGGAACTGGTCTGGGTAAGAGGCACGCAAGACGCGCCGGGTGGCAGCCACCGGGAGGCGGTCTTGGGGCCGCTTGGGCCCGGCCAGGCTGGCCTCTACCGTGCTAAGGTCCAGGTGTAACACCTCGCTGAATTGCGGCGCCGGTTGGCCTTCCTCCCGGAAGAGACCTTGGGCCCTGGCGTAGCGCTCCACCAGGTCGACCAGAGCTGGGTCCCGGCCCGTAAGCCGCAGGTAGCGTAACGTCTCGCGATCGATGGGGAAGTAGGCGGCTGTGGCGCCGTACTCCGGGCACATGTTGGCGATGGTGGCCCGGTCAGGCAGTGGCAGGGCATCGAGGCCGGGCCCGAAGTACTCGACGAACTTGCCGACGACGCCGTGGCGACGCAGCATCTCCGTCACCGTGAGGACAAGATCAGTGGCAGTCACGCCTTCCCGCAGAGCGCCGTCCAGCCGCACGCCGACGACTTCCGGCGCCAGCAAGGGAAGAGGCTGGTTCAGCATCGCCGCCTCGGCCTCGATGCCGCCGACGCCCCAGCCCAGCACGCCCAGCCCGTTGATCATGGTGGTGTGGGAGTCCGTACCCACCACGGTGTCGGGGAAGGCGATGGTCGCGCCTCCCATCTCGGCGGTGGACACGACGGTGGCCAGGCGCTCCAGGTTGACCTGGTGCACGATACCGGCGCCCGGCGGGACCACGCGGAAGTTGCGAAATGCCTTCTGAGCCCAACGCAAGAAGGCGTAGCGCTCGCTGTTGCGCTCATACTCACGGTCTACGTTGATGCGGTAGGCGTCCGGGACCGCGAAGGCGTCCACCTGGACCGAGTGATCGATGACCAGATCGACGGCGAGCTCCGGGTTGACCCGCATGGGGTCTCCTCCCTGCCGGTGAGCCTCGGACCGCAGCGCTGCCAGGTCGGCGACGACGGGGATCCCGGTGAAGTCTTGGAGGAGCACCCGGGCGGGCAGGAAAGGGAGCTCTTGTGCCGGAGGGGAGTCTGGTTGCCAGCCGGCCAGGGCCCGCACGTCGTCCTCGGTGACGGCCTCGCCGTCGCAACGGCGCAATAGGTTTTCGAGGAGGATGCGGATGGAGAAGGGGAGGCGTTCTATGTCGCCGAGGCCCAGGGCCGCGAGCCGGTGCAGGCTGAAGTAACGTACGGGGCCGCCTTGGGTCTCCAGGGCGGTCAGGGCGCCGAAGGGATCGGGCAGGTGTCTCACTTGCGCTTACCTCCCTGTTGCACGCCGGGCCGCTGGGCGGGAGGGCTGCCTGCCCCGGTGGCCCGGTCTCTCCTCCTGGGAAATCGCTGCGCCCGGGCTAGGCGAAGCGCTTCAGGTACGTTTCCAGATCGAACGGCTGTGCCTGGGCTTCGAACTCGCGGGCAGTGCGATCGAAAACCGGGCGTTCCTCTTCGTAGAAGACCCCTAGGTGGACCTTCTCTTCGGTGACGGCCATGTCCATGGCGGTCTGAAGGTTGTGCCGGTCCCATCCCTCGGGGAGGTCTACCACGTGCTCGTCATAGTAGTCGTACGTGTTGAAGAACTCGGCGCAGGGGCTTTGCACGTGGATGAAGGAGAAGCCCTTATGCCTGATGCCCTCGACAATCAGTTGGGCTAGCTCGTTGGGCTTGGCGGAGTACCCGCGGGCCACGAAGGTGGCGCCGGCCGCCAGGGCCATGATGACTGGGCGTATGGGCTTGGTTATTACGCCGTAGGGTGTGGTCTTGGTCTTGTGGCCCAGGAAGGTGGTGGGAGAAGCCTGGGCCTTGGTGAGCCCGTAAATCTGGTTGTCCATCATGATGACGGTGATATCGATGTTGCGGGCGGCAGCGTGAGGAAAGTGCCCAGCGCCGATGGCCATAAGGTCACCGTCGCCCGCCATCACCAAGACCGTGAGGGCCGGGTTGGATAGCTTGACGCCGGTGGCCACCGGTATCGCCCGGCCGTGGACGCTGTGGAATCCGTATGTGCTGAGGAAGTAGGGGCTCCGGCTGGAACAGCCGATGCCGGAGACTACTACTACGTCCTTCCTGGGGAGTTGGAGCTGGGCCAGGGCCTTGGTGGTGGCGCTGAGGACCCCGAAGTCGCCGCAGCCGGGGCACCATACGGGCTTAGCGCCGCTCTTGTACTCCTTTGGCGTGAGGACCTGGATGTCCGGTGTGCGGACAGCGGCGCTGTCAGGCGTAGGCATGACTGAGTACCTCCTCGATCTTGGCGAAGATCTCGCCGGGGGTGAAAGGCAGGCCGCCAATCTTATTCATCTTGATGGGTTCTACCCCGAGGTTGGCGGTCAGGTGATGGGCGAACTGCCCCTGGTAGTTGCACTCTGGGACCAAGATGCGCTTGCAGGAGGCGATGAACTCCCGCAGGCGGTTTTCGGGCAGAGGGTTGAGGCAGCGCGGGTGCATGGCAGCGACCTTGTACCCCTTCTCACGGGCGCGGTCCACGGCCTCGCGGATGGAGCCTTGGGTGGCCCCCCAGCCTATGATGCCCAGGTCCGCCTGCTCGTCGCCGTAGCGGGGGGCGTAGGCCTCGTTGTCGATATGGCGCCGCACCTCCTCCAGCTTGCGGAACCGCTTGGCGGTCATCTGCTCGTGAATGGCCGCCGACAGGTGCGGCAGCCCCTCCTCGTTGTGCTCCAGGCCGGGGGACACGTAGGGGTACGGATCCAGGCCGGGGATGGCCATGGGGGATATGCCTGTCTCCGTTATCTCGTAGCGATGATATCCATCAGGGCTTACACCATTGGGGCGCAGGCGCTCCATCACCGGGAAACCGGTGGTGTCCACCTTCTCCACGGTCTCCGTGCGGTGGGACAGCGACTGATCCGAGAGGATGATGACGGGCATCTGGAAGTGCTCTGCCAGGCCGAAGGCCAGGACGGTCACGCGGAAGCAGTTCTGCACGCTGGCGGGCGCCAGGACGATGCGGGGGAAGTCGCCGTGACCGCCGTAGAGGGCGTGGAAGAGGTCGCTTTGCTCCAACTTCGTGGGCATGCCCGTGCTGGGGCCGGAGCGCTGGGAGTCGACGATGACGATGGGGATCTCGGCCATGGAGGCCAGGCCCAAGAGCTCCGTCATGAGGGAGAGGCCGGGGCCGGAGGTGGCTGTCATGGCCCTGGTGCCCGCGTACGAGGCCCCGATGACCGAGGCCAGGGCGGCCATCTCGTCCTCGGCTTGAAGGCAGACGCCGCCGTAACGCGGCAGTTGGGCTGCCATCGTCTCCAGAATGTCGGATGCTGGAGTGATGGGATAGCCGGCGAAGAAGCGGCAGCCGGCGTGCAGGGCTCCCGCAGCGATGGCGTCGTTACCGGACATCACCAGGCGCGAAATGTGGTCGGCGGTGCCCAGCCAGAACTTGTCGCGCTTCTTGATCTTCTTGGTGTATTCGTAACCGTAGTGCAACGCCTCCAAGTTCTTCTCCACCAGCTCGGCGCGGCGCTTGTAGCGGGTGCGGACCATATCTTCCAGCGAGCTAGGGGCAAGGCCGAAGAGGCCGGCCATGACGCCCAAGATTAGGACGTTGGTGCCGCGCACGAAGTCCAGCTCCTGGCGGGCGATCTTCTGGAAGGGGATGCCGTACTCGGTGAAGCCATCGTGCTCCGGCTGTACTAGGTCGGAGTCGTAGATCAGAACGCCGCCGGGGTTGAGATCGCCCTTGTGTAGCTGGTACGCCTCCTGATCGAAGGCGATGAGGATATCGCACCCGTCCCCGAGGGAGTATACCGGCCGGTTGGAGATGCGAACCTGGAACCAGGCGTGGCCGCCCTTGATCTCGGCAGGGTAGGTGCGGAAGGTAAAGGTACGGAACCCAGTCCTCGCCGCCGCCAACGTAAAGTTCTCGCCGGTGCTGATAACGCCGCCAATGGCGGTGTCGCCGCCGATGCGGATCACGAAATCGTCTCTAGGCACGCCACACCCCCTTGAACAACTCACCTTCTGCGCATCCCGCTCTAATGGGGTGCGCTGCTGGCGCGCGGGTTGCTCCAGCCTTAAGCATGGAAGAGAGGCCCTCGCGGCCTCCTCGAGTG
>DAOUAG010000169.1:0-1722 GCA_034433815.1 Dehalococcoidia bacterium
GCCTCTGACCGCGAAGGAAACAGCGACATCTACGTGATGAACGCCGATGGGTCCGACGTCGCCCGTCTTACAGACGACCCTGCGGGAGACGGGGATCCTGCCTGGTCTCCAGACGGCTCGCGCATCGTCTTCTACTCGGACCGCGACGGTGACCGGGACCTCTACGTGATGGCGGCCGATGGCACCGGGGTTGCCCGCTTGACCCACGGGAAGAGCGTCTACGCTTCGCCCGACTGGTCGCCGGACGGCAGCCGCATCGCCTTCACAGCCAGCCGCGACGGAAACACCAGCATCCTGGTAATGCGGGCTGGGGGTTCCAGCCTGACGCTCCTCACAGATCGCCCCGCCTCTGACGCTGCGCCAAACTGGTCGCCGGATGGGACGCGGTTAGCATTCGAGTCGTACCGTGACGGTAACGGCGAGATATACGTCATGAACGCCGACGGTTCAGGGCAAACCCGCCTCACCGACAACAGCGCCCTGGACCGGCGCCCAATCTGGTCGCCCGACGGCTCATACATCGCTTTCGAATCCCTGCGCGATGGGAACGAGGAGATTTACCTCATCCGGCCCGACGGCTCCGGCCTCACCAGGTTGACGAACGATCCAGCCCCGGACCACTCGCCAGCCTGGTCCCCTGACGGCTCGCAGATCGCCTTCGTCTCTAACCGGGGTGGTGAGGCGGATATTTGGGTGGTTGGCAGCAACGGGGAGGGCCTGCGCAAGGTCACCGAGGGTGTGGGCTCGGCGAACGCACCCGCTTGGTCTCCCGACGGCAGGCGTCTTCTCTTTGAGGCTGAATTAGAGGGCAACAGGGATATATACGTCATCAACGTAGACGGCTCTGGGCTTCAGCGTCTCACAGATGACCCAGGGAGAGACTCGCTGGCGAGTTGGTCACCAGACGGATCGCGCATCGTCTTCATCTCGGATCGCACCGGTGACGCGGAGGTCTACGTCATGGCTGCCGACGGTTCTGACCTCATAAACGTCAGCGCCAGCCCGGCCACCGATAGCTTCCCGGCCTGGTCCCCGGACGGGGCCCGTATCGCCTTCTCATCCGATCGGGGAGGGGAGCGTCATATCTACGTGGCTAATGCCGATGGCACCGGGCTAGTGAGGGTTAGCGATGCCTCTGGCGGGGGCGACGGTCCCGTGTGGAAGCCGGAGCCCAAGCAATGAACCGAATCCGGATCATGCGCGGCCTCCATTGGGCGTTGGTCTTGTCCGCCTTAACGCTCGTACTGGGTGCCTGCACTGGCGGGTCGCCGCGGCTCGAGCTTCGCGGTCGCCTCGTTTTCCTGCCCCGGTCCAACGGCGAGTACGTCATACGCCTGCCCACGACGGATTTCCTTCACCCCATAGAGCTGACCCCGAACTTGCCCCCGGATGCCAGCCCGGCATGGTCCCCGGACGGCAGCCGCATCGCCTTCTACTCAGACCGCAATTTCAACATTCAGGACCGGGATGACAATCTCGATATATATGTCATCGGAGCCGACGGCGCTGATCTCCAGCGCCTGACCGATAGCCCGGCCACGGATGCTTTCCCCATCTGGTCTCCCGACGGCTCCCGCATTGCCTTCTACTCAGAGCGTGACGGTAACGGCGAGATATACGTCATGAGCGCCGGCGGAGACGGCGTCACTCGCTTGACCAGGAACAGCGCCGTCGACATACCGTACGGCTGGTCTCCCGATGGCTCCCGCATCCTCTTCGTCT
>DAOUAG010000170.1:0-3141 GCA_034433815.1 Dehalococcoidia bacterium
GCTGGCAATCCCTGCGCTAGACATGCGGCTGGGCAGCTCCGACGCCGGGAACAACCCCCCGTCTTTCACCTCGCGGCGGGCCTATGACCTTATGGCGGAGGGCTTCGGGCCGGGGTTCAACGGTCCGATCGTATTAGGCTTCGCGATACAGGATGAGGCCGGCGCGGCGGCCGTTAGTGAACTGCCAGCGGCCCTGTTTGCGACCGAGAACGTGGCTCTGGTGGCGCCTCCCGTCTTCAACGAGGAACGGACGGCGGCCGTTATGCGCGTGATACCCAAGACATCGCCGCAGGAGCAGGCCACTCACGATCTGGTGCTGCGGCTGAGGCGGGATCTCGGGGCCAGGTTCGAGGGGACGGGCGTTAAGCCGTACGTGGGGGGTCCGACGGCGTTGTTCGTGGATCTGGCGGAGCGCATCGGAGAGCGGTTGCCGTACTTCTTTGCAGGCGTTATCGCCATTAGCCTTGTGCTCCTGATGAGCGTGTTCCGGTCGGTCGCAGTGGCTGTGAAGGCGGCGGTGATGAACGTTCTCTCCATCGGCGCGTCCTTCGGGGTGTTGGTGGCCGTGTTCCAGTGGGGCTGGCTCGGGGACGTCGTTGGGGTCCACCGGGCGGGGCCCATCGAGCCATTCATGCCAATGATGCTCTTCGCCGTACTGTTTGGGCTCTCGATGGACTACGAGGTGTTTCTCGTGAGCCGCATCAGGGAGGAGTATCTGCGCACCGGTGACAACAGGGAGTCGGTGGCCAGGGGGTTGGCCGTCACGGCGCGGGTGATATCGGCGGCCGCGGCCATCATGATAGCTGTCTTCCTGGCCTTCGCCTTGAGCGACCAGCGGGTCGTTAAGGAGTTCGGCATCGGCCTGGCCGTGGCGGTGCTGGTAGATGCCACGATAGTGCGCCTGGTGCTTGTGCCCTCAGTGATGCAGCTCATGGGTGACGTCAACTGGTGGATGCCGCGCTGGCTGGACCGCCTGATACCGCAGGCTGGGTTTGAGCGCGTACCGGAGGGGCTACATCCCGCATCCCCGGCCGAGGGCGCCTAGCCGGCCCGTCGTAGCGCCCGGCCTATGGCGCGCTCCGCCTCACGTTTGGCGATGGCCTGCCGCTTGTCGTAGGCTTTTTTGCCCTTGGCCAAGGCGATCTCGAGCTTTGCTTTCCCGTCCTTGAGGTACATGCGCAGGGGAACTATCGTTAGCCCAGACGATTCCACCTCGCGGGTCAGCTCTCTAATCTCCTTCCGATGCAGGAGGAGCCTCCTGCTGCGGGCTGGGTCATGTTGGGCGCGGCCAGCCGGCGGATAATGGGCGATGTGGGCGCCCACAAGCCACATCTCGCCGTTCTGGGGCCTGACGTACGCCTCTCGGATGCTCACCTTTCCCTCCCGAACGGACTTGATCTCGGTGCCAAGGAGGGATATGCCAGCCTCCAGCGTGCGCAGGATGTGGTAGTCGTGGCTGGCTTTGCGGTTGACCGTGATGGTCTTCTCAGCCACGGGCGTCTCAATCGGGAAGGGCTTTACATAACTATTGCTGGGCCTGGGTCAGGTTGGAGTGAAGGTAATCGATGGCGGCGTAGAGTTGGGGCCCAATGCCCGTGCGGAGCTCCTCTTCGGTTGGGTCCACCTTGATATCCGGGGTGAGGCCAACGCCTTCGATCTGTTCGCCGTTGGGGGTGAGCCAGCGGGCGATGGTGACGTAGAGGGCGCCGCCGTCGGAGAGCTCCCGCAGGTGGTTGACAGAACCCTTGCCAAAAGTGGTCTGGCCGACGAGCTTGGCCACGCCGTGGTCGCGCAGGGCCCCGGCAAGGACTTCGGAGCCGCTAGCAGACCCTGGGCCGACGAGGATGGCCACCGGTAGCCCCACGGCCTCTCCGCCGGGTTTAGCGTTGTAGACCGTCTCCTTGCCGTCGCGGTCGACTTGGGTGAGGATGACTCCGTTGTCCAAGAACATATCGGCCACCTGTACGGTTGCGTCGAGGCCGCCGCCGGGGTTGCGGCGCAGGTCCAGGATGATCCCTTTGTAGCCGTTTTGTTTGATCTGCTTCAGGGTCTGGCGAAGGTCATTGACCGTCTCGTTGGTGAACTGCTGGATTTCGATGTAGGCGAGGTCGGTAACGGGGTTTCCGTTCTGGTCGGGCACCTGGCGAGTGTAGACGGTGGGGATGACGATGGTGGCGCGCTGAATGGTGATGTCTTCGATCTGGCCGTTGGGATGCCTTACGGTGAGGGTGACCTCGGTACCCTGGGGCCCGCGGATTCGCTTGACAGCGTCGGCGACAGTCCAGCCCTCCGTGGACTCGCCATCGACCTTAAGGATGGCGTCGCCAGGCTGGATGCCCGCCTTCTCTGCGGGTGAGTCGCGGAAGGGGGCCACAATCACGATCTCGCCCGTGACACGGTCCTGGTCCACCTGGGCCCCGATGCCTTCGAAGCTACCCTCTATGAGGTTCACGCCAGTGGCGTAGTCTTCCGGGGTGATGTAAACCGTATGGGGATCGCCGAGGGCCCTAATAACCCCGTCGATGGCACCCATGCGAAGGTCCTCAGGGTCTACGGCGTCGGGGTTTACGAAATCTTCTTCCAAAATCCTCTGGATTTCGTCGAGAATGGCGTACCCCTCGGAGCCTTGCGCTCCGTTCTCAACGGGACGCACATTGCCGGCTGGAGCTCCCCCTTCCTGGCCGATGGTGTGACCGACGACACCGGAAAGGACGATCGCCAGCGCCACCACCAGCGACGCCATTCCCCACTTTGCAGCCTTCCACATGATCTTCACCTCTGCCGCGATGGGCCCGATACGCTAGTGCCAGTCTCTCTTCCGTCAGACCCCTGGCCACGGGATGAGACCGAGCGACGACAGCTCTAAAAACCAGTCTAGCATAGTGCGGGCCGAGATCAGATTTGGAGGCGCGCGTTATGTCAGGCACAGGCGTGGTCGGCGAGGCAGACATTGCATAACAGATATAGTGCGAACATATCCCCAAGAGACTTGCCCCCGCGCCCCGGCGCCCGTATCATCGTAGCCCCGCGCCGGGTTGCGCATGGGGGATGGCGAGGGCGACGAGATGAGCTTCAGGATCACGGTGGAGGGTGAAGGGCTGCGGTTTGCCGCCGCCCATTTTGCTCTCTTGCCGGAGGGGG
>DAOUAG010000171.1:0-1983 GCA_034433815.1 Dehalococcoidia bacterium
TGGACTTCTACCTCGGCTCGAACTACGTGGTGTCCTGTCACCAGCAGCCGCTGCCAGCCATCGAACAGTTCCAGGAGCGGTGCCGCCAGGACAGCTACATCCTGACCCACGCGGCCGATTGGCTCCTGCACGGCCTGATGGACGCGGTGGTGGACGAGTTCCTGCCCATAGTTGATGCGGTCGACGACGCCATTGACCGCATACAGGAAGAGGTCTTGAGGGGCCCGAAGCCTCACCTCCTACAGCAGATCCTGCTGGTGAAACGCAACTCCCTGCGGCTGCGGCGGGCTACGACCCCCCAGCGCGACATCATGAACCGTCTCTCCCGCGGCGAATACCCCCAGCTCATCTCCCAGGAGGCCGCCATCTACTACCGCGATGTGTACGATCACCTGGTGCGCGTCGAGTACCTGGTGGAAGCGCTGCGGGACCTGGCGGACGGGGCCCTCCAGACCTACCTCTCGGTGGTCTCCAACCGCCTTAACGAGGTCATGAAGGTGCTGACGGCAGTCGTGGTGCCCCTCACCGTCGGCACCCTAATCTCCGGCATTTATGGCATGAACCTCACGGAGGGCTTTTGGCCGCCGGCGGACAGCGGCTGGGGGTTCCCGGCCGTCGTGGGGGCCATGATCGCCATCGCCCTCCTAACCCTGGCCTACTTCCGGTATCGCCGCTGGATATGACGGGACGCCGGCGCCGCCCCAAAAGGTTCACAACGCGACTGCGTGAGCTGACGGGCGAGGCCTGGAGCTTGCCGGGCCCCGGCGTCGTCACCGGCGCCTCCGACGACGACCCCTCGGGCATCGCTACTTACTCCCTTGCTGGCGCTCGGACGGGCTACGCCCTCCTCTGGACCAGCCTGCTGACCCTGCCCCTCAACGCCGCCGTCCAGAACATGTGCGCCCGCATCGGCCTGACTACGGGCGGGGGGCTGGCCACAGCCCTGCGCCGCCACTACTCGCGCCGCCTGCTGTTGGCGCTGGCTGCGCTGCTCTTCGTGGCCAACACTACGAACATTGGCGCCGATATAGCGGCGGTGGCCGCTGGCATTAACCTCCTCACCGGACTGCCGCAGAACGTACTAGTCGTGCCGCTAGGCGTAGCCATCGCGGTTAGCGAGATCATCGTCCCCTACCGCATCTTCGCCAACTACCTCAAAGCGCTCACGCTGGCGCTGTTCGCCTACGTCATAGACGCGTTCTTCGCCGGGCCGGACTGGGCCAAGGCCTTCAAGAACACGGCCCTTCCGCACGTCGACTTCAACGCGTCCTTCATCACGACCCTCGTTGCAGTCCTGGGCACCACCATCTCACCCTACCTCTTCTTCTGGCAGACGTCCGAAGAGGTAGAGGAGATGCGCCGCCGCCACATCGAGCTGGGGGACGAGCTGGAGATTAGGCGCGAGGCGATAGACGTGGATGTGGGGATGCTTCTGGCCAACGTGGTGTTCTACTTCATCGTCCTGACCACCGCCGCCACCCTGTTCGCCGCTGGCACCCGCGACATCACCACCGCGCGGGAGGCGGCGGATGCCCTGCGCCCGCTGGCCGGCAGCCAGGCCACGGTGCTGTTCGCGATAGGTTTCGTTGGCACCGGGCTGCTCTCGATCCCCGTGTTGGCCGCCTCCGCGGCCTACGCCGTGGCCGAGGTGTTCGACTGGCGGGAAGGGCTGGAGGAGAAGCCGTCGCAGGCTCCGCAGTTCTATCTGGTGATAGCCTTGGCCTCGCTTATCGGACTGGGGATCGCCCTGGCCGATGTGGGCGCCATCCGGGCGCTCTTCGTAGCGGCGGTGGTCAACGGCATCGTCTCACCCGTTCTCATCGCCGCCATCATCTTGGTGAGCAACGACGAGCGGGTGCTGGGGCCCCACCGCAACGGTCCGGTGTCCAACGTATTGGGCGCGGCCACCGTCGCCATCATGGGCATCGCCGGGCTGGCGATGCTCGCAACGTTCGTGCTGCCCTGACGGTCCCCTGTTCACCC
>DAOUAG010000172.1:0-2096 GCA_034433815.1 Dehalococcoidia bacterium
CACGGGGCGAAGATGGGGACGGCGGTGGCCTCTGCCGAGGTCCCCAAGTTCACCGTCATCATCGGGGGGTCCTTCGGGGCCGGCAACTACGCCATGTGTGGCCGGGCTTACTCACCGCGGTTCCTCTGGATGTGGCCCAACGCCCAGATCAGCGTGATGGGCGGCCAGCAGGCGGCCAGCGTGCTGCTATCGGTACGTTTGGAGAACCTGCGGGCCGAGGGTCGCGATATGACCAGAGAGGAGCAAGAGGAGTTCATGCGTCCAATCCAGGAGAAGTATGAGCGGGAGGGCAACGCTTACTTCAGCACCGCGCGGCTATGGGACGACGGAATCATAGATCCCTTGGATACCCGGCTGATGCTGGCCCTCGGGCTCAGCGCGGCTCTGAACGCGCCCATCCCCGAAACGAACTTCGGGGTCTTCCGGATGTAGCGGTGGCCCCTGTCCTATGTTCAAGCGAGTTCTGATCGCCAACCGGGGAGAGATTGCGGTACGCATAGCCCGCACGTGCCGCTCGCTCGGCATCGAGGCCATAGCGGTCTACTCCGACGCCGATCGGAAGTCCCTGCACGTGCTGGAGGCTGACCAGGCCGTGCACATCGGCCCCTCTCCCGCCTCCAGCAGCTATCTGAAGATAAAGGCTCTGATCCGGGCGGCGCGGGATACTGGCGCTGAGGCGATCCACCCTGGGTACGGCCTCCTATCCGAGAACCCGGATTTCGCCCAGGCCTGCGAGGAGGCAGGCATCGTTTTCATCGGCCCATCGCCCGAGGCCATGCGGGCGATGGGTGACAAGGCGGCCGCCCGCAGGCTGGTGGCCTCCCGGGGCGTGCCCGTCGTCCCGGGCTACGATGGGCACGATAACGATCTGAGCGTGCTGGAGACCAAGGCGATGGAGATCGGGTATCCGATCATGATCAAGGCCGCGGCCGGGGGCGGCGGACGCGGGATGCGGCTTGTGGAATCGCCGGACCGCCTGCGGGAGGCGTTGGAGAGCGCCCGCCGCGAGGCTGAGAGGGCCTTCAGCGATGGGCGTTTGATACTGGAGCGCGCCATCGTCGGCGCCCGCCACATCGAGGTGCAGGTCTTGGCAGATCATTACGCGAACACAGTCCACCTGGGTGAGCGCGATTGTTCGGTACAGCGCCGGCATCAGAAAGTGATTGAGGAATCGCCGTCCCCGGCTGTGGGCCCGGACCTCCGCCGGCGCCTCGGGGAGGCAGCCGTCGAGGCGGCCCGGGCGGTGGGGTACACCAACGCTGGCACCGTGGAGTTCCTCCTGGACGCCGAAGGCAACTTCTACTTCATGGAGATGAACACGCGGTTGCAAGTGGAGCACGGGGTGACGGAGCTGATCACCGGGCTGGACCTGGTGGCCCTCCAGTTGGCCATTGCCGCAGGTGAGCGGCTGCCCTTCGGCCAGGATGAGGTGCGTTTCGACGGGCACGCCATCGAGTGCCGGATCTACGCTGAGGATCCGCTCAAGGGGTACCGCCCCAGCCCGGGGCGGATCACCCGATTCGAGCCGCCCACTGGCGAAGGGATCCGCAACGACATCGGCACCTATGCGGGCGACGAAGTCAGCACATACTACGATCCGATGCTGGCGAAGGTGCTGACCTGGGGCCGGAACCGCCGGGAAGCCCTCGAGCGCATGGACGCGGCCTTGGCAGCCTACCGGATAGAGGGGGTGCGCACGAATCTAGCGCTTCTGCGGGCGGTCATCGGCCACCCGGAGTTCCGGGCCGGCGGGGTCGCCACCGACTTCCTGGAAGCCAGGCTGAGCCCCGAGGCTCTGGTGCCCACCGCCACTGACGAGTCTCTCTTGGCCGCGTTCGGCGCTGTCGCGCTGGGAGTGGGTGCGGGATTCGACCCGTGGCACTCCGCCGGACCGTGGCGCCTGGGTGGCTTCTTCTCTTTCGCTCTTCGCCACGGTGGTGTTTCCCATCAGATCGATGCCCGCCGCGTTCCTGGGTCGCCCAACGAGTGGGACGTTAGCCTCTCCGGTCGGCAGATGCGGGTGCGGGTGGCGGCCGCCGCTGACGGGCGCCTACTGATTGAGAGGGATGGCCATTCAACCCCGGCCGCGGTGCGCC